>JAQUZG010000016.1:1494-14855 GCA_028691435.1 Candidatus Iainarchaeum sp. | reverse complement strand
TGCTTTTGCACAAAGTTATTTTGCAATTCAAACTAGAAAACAAGAACTAATTGAGGAAAGAATTAAATTAAAAGAAAGATTTAACGCCAGAGAAAAGTTAACTAAATCAGAAACAGAATTATCAAAAAAAATTAAATAACTATCCTTTCCAATCTGTTTGAACAACTGAATTATTTGAAATTTTTAAAATTCTTTGAGCTATTTTTTTAATAAAATATTTATCGTGAGAAACAGCTAAAATTGCCCCATCATATTGAAGGAACGCATTTTCTATAATTTCACGAGCATCAATATCTAGGTGATTTGTTGGTTCATCTAAAAGAAGCAAATTTGGTTTTGTTAATAAAACTTTTAATAAGTTAAGACGAGCTTTTTCACCAAATGAAAGTTTTGAAATTTCTTTTGATACTTCTTCTTCAGTTATAAAACCCATTAAAGAAAGTTGTTGACGAGCACGCCCTTTATCTTGAGTAATTGCAAAAATCTCATCATACAAAGTTAAGTGAACATTTAAATCTTTTAATTCTTGATCAACATAACCTAAAACTGTTTGATGATGAAGTTTAACTTCTCCTGACAAAGCATCAACTCGCCCTTCAATAGTTTTGAAAAGTGTACTTTTACCTATTCCATTTTCTCCAACTAAAATAACTCTTTCTCCAACACCAACACTAAAATTTATATTTTTCGCTAAAGGTTTAGTGTATCCAATTGACAAATCTTTTACATCTAATACCCATGTTGATTGGATTTCTGATGATGGAATAAAGGCTTTAAATTTAGATCTATCCATATCAGGTTTTTCAATAACTTCACGTTTTTCTAAAAGTTTTATACGATATTTACCTTGTTTTACTTTTGCTGGACCTGTACCAAGTCTAGCAATTTTATCTTTTTCTTGCGCTAAATATCTTAATTCATTTTCATATGCTGATTGTTGGGAAGCAAATGCTGCTTCTCTTGATTTTACATAATCTGAATAATTCCCATTGTATTTGATTAATCGACCTTTTTCTATTTTTAAAATTGTATCACATACTTGATCTAAAAAATAACGATCGTGTGTAACTATTAGAACAGTTCCTCTAAAATTGTATAAAAAGTCTTCTAAAATTTGAAGTCGTTTAAAATCTAAGTGGTTTGTTGGTTCATCTAAAAGTAAAAATTCTGCATTTGAAGATAAAATTTGTGCTAATGAAATTATGGCACGTTGACCTGTTGAAAGAGAAGAAATTGGTTGATCTAACCATTCATCTTTAATTTCAAGTTTTGCTAAAACAGATTTTAGTTTGTTTGTTGGAGAATTGTTTTCTTGGTCGGCTAGTTTTGTTTGAAGTTCAACATATTTTTCCATTAGCTTTGATAATCGTTCAGCATCATTTGCAACTTCTTCAGTTGCAATTAATGATTCAATGTCTTGCATTTCTTTTTCAAATTGATTTTGATGATGCAATTCTACTTTTTCACCAAGTGTTTCGCCAACTGTTTTAGTTGGGTCAATTCCTATATGCTGTGAGAAATAAGCGGCTTTACCATCAAATTTAATTTCACCATGATAATCTATTTGCTTTAAAATCGCTTTTAGTAAGGTTGTTTTTCCAGCACCATTTTTTCCTATTAACCCGGTTTTTGAGCCATCCCCTAAACCAAATGTTTCATCTAGGAAAATTTCTTTACTTCCGATAGTAATTGAAAGATTTTTAACATCTAATGCCATACAAAATTATAAATTGAATAAATTCTTAAAGGGTATTGAAGAGATAAAAAATTACTTTAAAATTATAACCATAAGATATTTATTTAAAAAAAATATATGATTATTATGAAAATTAGATTAATTAAAAAAAATGAATTAAAGAAAGTTGCTAAAATTTATTCAAAAGTTTATTTAAAATTAAATGAAAATTGGCCAATAAAAAATTCAGAAGAATTTATGAATTATTGGTACAAAAAACAAAAAGATTTGTTTTATGTTGCTTTAATAAATAATGAAATTGTAGGAGCAGGAGTTTTTGGGATAAAACCATTATTTGATGGAAATAGAATTTTTGATGGAGAAGTATTTGTCCATGAAAATTTTCAAAAAAATGGAATTGGAACAGAAATTGTAAAAATAATATTTAATAAAGCAAAAAAAGAATATCATGTTAACGAAGTTGAATTATTTACTTTTAAAAATGGACATCAATTAAAATGGTGGAAAAAATTAGGATTAGAATGTTCAACTGATTTTGTGATGATTTCTGGAAAAATAAATTAAAAAAAATAGAATTAAATTTAACTAAAAATTCATTGATTAACAAAGTTGATAAAAAATATTAGTTAAAAATAAATTAATTTTGAAATTTTAAAATACTATTAACATTTATTGTTTTATTACAAATTTGATTTAAGTGATAAGATTTTCTTTTTGGAAAATTTACATTCCAAACTTTTTTATTTAGTTTTTGAACTTCTTTAATTGCTGGAACAAAATCTGAATCATTTGAAACAATTATTGCAATATCAAACTTATTTTCAACTGCTCCCAAAATCAAATCTGTGACTAACTTAACATCAACCCCTTTTTCAATTTTCACACCATTATGTTTTTCTAATCGCCAAAGAAATAAAATTAATTTTGGAATTTTTTGAATTTTAGATAAAAATTTTTGTTGAGAAATATACCCTTCTTTGTTTTCTAAATTTGATATTGGGCTGGTGTAATAATAGACATTTATCAAATCCAACCCCATAGATAAAAAAATAGAAAATTTTTCTAAATCAATTTTGGCAGTTTGAAAATTATTGACTAAACTATGATACAAATTACTACCATCAATAAAAATAGAAACTCTATAAATAGAACCTATCGTTGCGTTAGCAATGATAGGGTAGTTATTAATTAATAAATAGTCAAACAGTTTTAAAAAACTTTCTTTAAGAAACATAAAAAGTTTAATTTTTAGTTGATTTAAAAATCTAATCAAAATTTCGTTTATTGACTTTTAAAAATAATAACCAATAAGGAATAGAAAACAAGACTAAAACCAATTATTAAATATTAGAATATACTTAGAATAGAGTATGGAAATTAAAACTAAAAATTTGATTTTAAGAGAATTAAATTCAAAAGATTGCTTAGATGTGCTTGAAATATTTTCAAACATAAAAATCACTAAATGGATGCTTAAATATAGACACCCTTTTACTAAAGAACACGCAAAATTTCACATAAAAAAAGCAATAAAATCTTCAAAAGAAAAAATTAGAGAATATTATACATTTGGAATTGAATTAAAAAAGGAAAAGAAATTAGTTGGACAAATTGGACTAAAAGTTGATTTAAATCAAAATATTGGTGAACTCAACTATGCATTAAATGAAAATTATCAAAAAAGAGGAATTGGAAGTGAAGCTTTAGAAAAAGTATTAGAATTTGCATTTAAAAAATTAAAATTAAGAAAAGTTTCTGCAGGATATTATCCTGAAAATAAACCATCAAGAAAATTACTTGAAAAATTTGGTTTCAAAAAAGAAGGCTACCTTAGAGAAGAAGCAATTTGTAAAGCAGACATGAAAGTTAAAGATGTAGTTATGAATGGACTTTTAAGAAAAGAGTACAAATAAATTTTATGAATTATAGAAAAAGTGTTTTAGCCATTATTTTCAATGAGTCAAATGAATTTTTAATGATTAGAGAAGGCAAAGATTTTGGTTTTGTTCAGGGCGGAATAGAAGAAAACGAAACAGAAGAAGACGCAGTTAATAGAGAATTAAAGGAAGAATTAAATTTAACAAATTTTAAAATCATTAGAAAATGTAATTATAAGAACAAATATGATTATCCTAAAGAAATTCAAGAAAAAACATCTATTTTAGGACAAGAGCAAACAATTTTTTTGATTAGATATTTAGAAACAAATCAAATCAAAAAAGAAGAAGGAATTAGTAAAATCAAATGGTTTAAAGAAAAAGAAGTTTTTGATAAATTACCATATGAAAATTTAAAACTTGCGTTTAGAAAAGCGATGGATGAAATTAAACTAAATTAGAATCTATCATTGCGTTAGCAATGATAGGGTAGTTATTAATTAATAAATAGTCAAACATTTTTAAAAAACTTTCTTTAAGAAACATAAAAAGTTTAATTTTTAGTTAATTTAAAAACTTAATCAAAAATTTGTTTATTGACTTTTAAAAAAATTAGAAATTAAATAATTAAACTCATTGGTTGGACTCATTTAAAACAAAAACAAGAGTTTTACCAAAATTCTTGTTTTTTTCTACATTACGAACATATTTTTTCAATTGACTAATCCAAATTTGGTTAATATAATATAACTTATTTTTTTTATCTAAAACATGAATATCAACTAAATTTGACAATGTTTTAAAAATACCTTGATAACTAATTCGTTTATATTCAGTTTTTTTGATTAGATTATGAATTTGAACAGAAGTTAAACCAGGAAATTTAGACACAATATCAACAACAAGACTATTTGTACAACTAGTTTCAAATAAACCTATTTTAAGTTTAATTAACATAATAATCTTAGATTATAATCATTAATAACCCTATTTTTAAAAAAACCATATAAAATATAAAAAAATAAACTAATATTTAAGAAAAGTAAAGATTTTAAAATATTTTTATAGTAATAAATTAATATGGTTTACAAACCAAATTTAATTGATAAAAAAATACTTTATTTTTTGAATAGTAATTGTAGATTATCAAATGCATATATTGGAAAAAAATGTAATCTCTCAAAACAAAGAATTAAATCAAGAATAGAAATAATGCAACGAGAAAAAATAATAGAAAAATTTATAGTTATTTTTGATAATGAAAAATTAAATTCGAAATTTTACAATATTTATTTTGAACTAAATCAAGAATCAATTGGAAATAACCAATTATTTGAAAAAATAATTAAATTAAAATCAACATGTTGGGTATCAAAAGGTTTAGGAAAATGGAATTTAATTGTTTGTATATTAGCACAAGATATAAAAGAATTTAGACAAAATATGGGTGAACTATTCAATTTAATTGGCGAATATGTAATTGATTTTGAAACATTTACCGTAATTGATGCATTCATATTCCCATATAAAGTATTATTTGAAAATATAAATTTTGATGAAAAATTTTACGGAACAATTGGAAATACAATGAAAAGACAACCAGATCAAATAGATTTACAAATAATGAATGAATTATCACAAAATGCAAGAATTTCAATTACCGAGTTAGCAATTAAATTAAAACAAAATAAAAATACAATAGCATATAGATTAAAGAATATTATTCAAGATGGAGTTATAAGTAAATTTACCACATTAATGAATTTATCTAATTTAAATATTAATTGGTATTATATATTAATGAATATCATATTAACAACTGAAAATGAAAAATTATTAATGAAAGAATTAAAATCATTAAGTGGAGTATTCTATATAATGAGAGGCGTTGGAAATTATAATATTTGTTTTGAAATACATACAAAGTCATCACAAAATTTAGAAGAACAATTAAATTCAATAAGAACAAAGTTTAATAAAATAATAAAAAAACTAGATATTATGGAAATAACAAAAGAATACAAATGTGATTTTTTTCCACAGGATCTATTAAGGTGATAAAATGGTTAAAATAATAAAATATGATGAGTTAAAATGGAATTTTTTAGAAAAAGAAAATGTCTTAGTTGGATTTGATCAAAAAATGATTTTTGAAAATTTTGATGTAATACATGCAATAATAAAACCAAAAGAAAAACTAAAAAAACACTGGCATGAAAGAGGAAACAAAGGACAAGAAGTATTCTGCTTCTACAACGGGGGCCACTTCAAACTATTACTAGAAAATCAAGAAAAAGAATTTAATACAACAAAACCAATTTACATAAACTTTCAAAATCATGAAGTTCATGGAATAGAAAATTTAGCAGACAATGTATTAGAATTCCAAGTTTGGTGTTCACCAATATTTAATAATGGAGAAGTAACAGTCATTGAATAAAAAATAGTGAGTTGATTAAAAAATTAATTTTTATTAATCAAATCATTTATTTCTAAAAATGCAGCATTAAATTGATAATTATAAATTACTTTTCCAAATTGATTAGTAAAATTACAATATTTATAAAAATATGTTCTAGATAAATGTAATTCTTTTGAAACATTTACAATATCTTTTTGTCTATTTTTTGAATCAAATTTTCTTCTTTTGGTTAATTCAAATGAATTCAAATCAATTAAAATTAATATTATAGCAGAATTATTTATTAAAATATTTAATTCGTCATCGGATAAGCCTTTTTCAAATTCAATTGAATTATTCAAATATTTAAATCCAACATAATGTCCATCAATAATAATTTTTTCAGAATATGACAAAATATCTTTAACAAATCTTTGTTTTGAAATTTCAATTGATTCATCATTAGAAAAATAACTTCCTGTATTAATTAAAGGAATTTTTTTTTCGGCAGAAATTTTTTTTAATAGGGTTGTTTTACCAACCCCTTGTGCCCCACCAAAAAAATAAATTTTTAGCTTATTTTGAATATTTTCCATATTTTTTAAAAACCCCTTCAAGTGCTAAATCTAAATCAATCCCACATTCATTAGCTAAATGAATTAATTGAAATAAAGCATCACCAAATTCATCCACATAATCCATATTGTCAACTTTCCACTTTTCTCTATACCCCTCTTCTACAGAAATTATTCTACCAATTTCAGATATTTCTTCTTCAAGTCTAGCTAAAATAACAAATTTTGGCCAAACTGCAAAATTATTTTCTAAAAAATAATTTCTAGCTTTTTCTTGTGCTTCTTTCATATCCATTTATAATCCCCCCAAAAATGAATTTATATTTTCTTTTGAATTTTCTTGCATTTTTATTTCACATTGATTAACTAATGAAAATGTAGAAAATAAAGAAATATAAAATTTAAAAGAATATTCGTTTAGTAAAATATCTTGTTGAAGATTATTAATATTATTAAACCATTCACCATAGTTTGTTTGTTTTATGTTTTCAGGATTATCTGAAACTAAAATTAAAATTGTTTTATTTATATGATTATAAAATTTAAGAATTTCTTTTGCTGAAATTCCTTGAAAAATATAATAAAATGTAGTATCTACAATAACATCACAATGTTCTAAGTGAGATAAGATAATCCTTGTTATTGTTGGTTCAACATATTTAGAATAATCAACTAATGAAATTTTTTCTAAACAAGGTAAATTTAAGTCATTTAATATTGAACTAATTAATTTGCTTGTAGTAATAACTTTAGCATTATTAAAATAATTCATTAATAAATCAATTGTATAAAATTTATTTACCCCTCTTGCACTTCCAACAATAATTAAATTATGCTTTGTAGCTAAACCATTTTTATTCACTTAATTCACCAACTATTTTCTTAATTTCAATATCCTTTTCATAAGAATCTCTTGTTAAGTAACCTTTTACTACTTCATTAGCTATCGAACTTCGATTAGCAGATTCTGATGTAAGAATAGAATTACGTTTATTTGGAAATAATCCAGATTCGTGAATTTTTTCAGAATAGTCTAAATAAATTTCAATTAATTCATTCAATTTAGTAACCCCAAAATTAATTGAGGATTTTGGAGAAGGATAAAAAGTTGTTAAATTTACTAATATCCCATCATTTAATCTTTTTTGAACTTGAGATAATAATTCATCTTTTGTTTCCCATGGCCCAACCATATATTGAATAACTACATTTCCTTCCCCCCATAATTCTTTTGCTTTTAATGCAGCATCAAAATATTTATTTAACCCAATTTTTGCTTTTCCTGGACAAAGAAATTTAAAAACAGACTCTTTAGAAATATCAGGATTAAAACTTATAACATCAACACCAGTTTCACACAAATTATTCAATAAATCTAAATTATTTGGAGGACTAAGTGAAAACGGTCCAGAAAAAGAATTTTTGCTCAATTCATCCTTTATAATATTTCCAAGTTTAGTATAGTATTGGCATTCAATATCTCGATTTTCAAATGTTCCACCAGTTAAACAATAATACCATAAAGAATCCTTTGTTGCACAAACAGTTTCTCTAAAATCATTTAAATTTGAAATTCGATCAATTTTGCTTTCTAAATTTGTGGGAGTAATATTGCAATATTTACAATATAAACCATTCGTAAAATAATGACATTGTTTATCTACAGCAAATGCTAGACAATCTTCACCCATAAGTTGTGCAACATTTTTCATAGGCGTACCAATATTGGTAGTAAAACTATAATATTTAGGACGTTTAGAAAAATTAACCTTTAATAATAATTCATTTGAATTTCGTAATTTTACAAAAAAATCAGAATCCACCCTAACTAATTGAAATGGAGAAGTTTGATTTTCAACAAGTTTTGTAGTAATTTTATCATACAAAATTAATTCATTTGGTTTAAGATCATTACAATTATCAATTTTATATAACCCAAGTATGTTTTCTTTTATTTCTTTACCAACGCCTGGCACTGGATCAACAATTTGAATACCCATAGATCGCAATGCTAATTTTAATATGGTAGCCCTACTTCTAATATTAGATGATTTCATTAAAAATTACCTCCAATAATTTTTTCTCAACAGATTCAACAGAAAGTAAATTTAAACAATTTAAATTTTTACAACGTTCATACCAACAAGGTGAACAAGCTAAATTTAATTTAATAAATGATGATTTATTATAAATACACCTATAATTTGGATCAGTTGGACCAAATATTGAAAAAGTGGGTACATTAAATGCTGCAGAAATATGTAATAATCCACTATCTTGACAAACAACAAAATTAACTTTTGAAATAAGTGAAAACAATTCCCTTAATGAATGATTATTAAAAAAAATTATTGAATCATCTTCCCAATTTAATTCTTTATCCACAACAATCAAAATAAAATTAAATTTTTTTAAGTTATTTATTAAAGCTCTCCACTTTTCTATGGGCCAATCCCTAGTTAAATTAGCAGACTTTGGAGACAAAACAATTATTTTTTTATTATTAAATTTCTTAATATATTCATTTGCCCAATTTTCTTCAAATTCAGTTAAATATATTTCTGGCTTATTTGAAGTTATATTTACTTCTAATTTATTAGCAAATAATTCCTGTTTAGTTTTTATTATTAATGGTTGATAAATTTGTTCATAATTAAATTCATAATCACTTACATCAAAAAAAATAAATTTTTCTTTTTCAATTTTTTCATTTAATGAAATTAACTTATGAATATTAGGGTTATTTTCAAATATTGGAAAATATTCTTCATCAACTTGTAAATAAACTTGATAAGTTTTAGATAAACTTTTTAATGCCGGAGTCAACATCAACAAATCCCCAATATGACCATATTTTCTTTTAACTAAACATTTTTTATTAATGTGATTCATCAACATAATACTATAATAATTTCAAACTTAATATTAATTAAGTTTAAAAAAAATCAACTAAAAAGTTAACTTTAATAAGTTCAATAAAAATTGTTATATTAAATAGAGCAATTGATTTTATGGAACAAGAAACTTTCACTATAAAAGGAAACATTGTGGATATTGTCAATAGACAAATATTCAAAGGCACTATTCAAGTAAAAAATAAAAAGATTGAGTCAATAAAAAAAGAAGAAGTTAAAGAAAATCAATTTATTTTACCTGGTTTTATTGATAGTCACATACATATTGAAAGTTCAATGTTAATTCCTAGTGAATTTTCAAAAATTGCAGTTAAACATGGAACTGTTGGAGTAGTTACTGATCCACATGAAATTGCTAATGTCCTTGGAATGAAAGGAATAGAATTTATGATCAAAAATAGTAAGAAGGCTAAATTAAAAATATATTTTGGAGCACCATCTTGTGTACCTGCAACTTGTTTTGAATCGTCGGGAGCAATAATTGATTCAAAAGATATTAATAAATTATTGTCAAAGAAAGAAATAATTTGTCTGTCTGAAATGATGAATTTCCCAGGCGTTATACATAAGGATAAGGAGATTTTGAAAAAGATTGACGCCGCCAAGAAACATCATAAGGTAGTTGATGGTCACGCCCCTGGACTAACTGGTAAAAACGCTAAGAAGTATATTGACGCTGGGATTAGCACAGATCATGAGTGTTCTACATTAGAAGAAGCCCAAGAAAAAATAAAATATGGAATGAAAATTTTGATTAGACAAGGAAGTGCAGCAAAGAATTTTGATAATTTAATTCCACTTATAAAAAAATATCCTAATCAGATAATGTTTTGTTCAGACGATAAACATCCCGATGATTTGATTAAAGGACATATTAATTTACTTGTGAAAAAAGCAATAAAAGAAAAATATGATTTAATGGATGTATTAAGAGCAGCTACACTTAATCCAATTAAACATTATGGACTAAATGTTGGACTCATTCAAAAAGGAGACAAAGCTGATTTTATTGTTGTTGACAATTTAGCAAATTTTAGGGTTTTGAAAACTTATGTTGATGGGGAAGAAATTATTGAAGAAAAAATTAATAGAATATCAAAAGAAAAACCAATTAATAATTTTTTAGCTAAAAAGATTTTACAAAAAGATATAGAAGTAAAAGATTTAGGTAAAAAAATAAAAGTGATTAAAGCAATTGACAAACAACTGTTAACTAAGACAATGATTGTTTCTCCAAAAATTAAAAACGGACAAATAGTTAGTGATAACAAAAAAGATGTTTTGAAAATAGTGGTTTTAAACAGATACAAAAAAAGTAAACCATCAATTGCTTTCATAAATGGGTTTAAATTAAAAAAAGGAGCAATTGCTTCTTCAATTGCACATGATAGTCACAATATTGTTGCTGTTGGAGAAAATGACAAAGATATAATTGATGCAATAAATAGAGTTATTGAGAATAGAGGCGGGCTTGCTTATGCGACAAATGGAAAAATTAATTCACTTAGATTACCTTTTGCTGGACTAATGACTAATGAAGATGGAAATAAAACAGCAAAAAAATATCAAGAATTAGATTTAATTGTTAGAAAATTTGGCACAAAATTACACGCACCTTTTATGACACTTTCATTTATGGCTTTACTTGTTATTCCACAATTAAAAATAAGTGACAAAGGATTATTTGATGTTGAAAAATTTTCTTTTACAAAATTAACTGTTTAATTTCTTATTTTAATGCTAATTCTAGTCGTCTAAGTGTATGAGGAGTCAATTGTAAATTCTTTACTTCCTCTAAAGTAAACCATCCAACTTCATCAGTATCTTCTAATGGTTTAGCAACACCAGATTTAAGAGTACAAGTAAAAGAAACATTTACTTTACCATTTGGATCAAAATAACTTTCAAGATATTTTAAATTTTTAATTTCCAAATCAACTTCTTCTTTAACTTCTCTTTTAAGATTTACTTCAAGCACATCTAAAATAAACTCTGGATTAGAATCAACTTTGCCACCAGGTAAATTCCAATAACCTGGTAGAACATCATCAGTTAAACTTCTTTTTGCAAGTAAAAATTTGTTTTTAGAATCAAAAATAATTGCTGAAACGATTACTTTGAAAAAATGTTTTTTATTCATAAATAAAAAATAATCAAAAAAATTATAAAAAGACTGGATTTACAAAAGAAGAATAATAAGTATTCCAAGTGTATTACATACAAGTCCAATTAAAGCGATTTTATTTTCACTTAATTGTGAGACGCTTGAAATTAACATGATTGCAGCTTCATCTGGTAATGGAGAAGCAAATAAAATTCCGGCAAAAGCCAAAAACAAATAATGTTTAAGTTTTGGATTAAATAATAAGTCAATTTTTTGTTTTAAAAATAAAACTGGCTTTTCTTTTCTTAAATGAATAAATTCATTTTCAAATGAAATTTTTACAAATCTTAAAATTAATAAATCTGAAACCATTGACCCGACACCACCAATTAAAGCTGCTAAAAAAATATTCTCTGGTGATAAAGATAATAGAAAAACAACTGCAAATGGAGCAGTAAATCCAAATGAAAAAAGAAACCCTGCAATAAAAACACCCAAATAACTTAATTGCCCTAAACTATGTAAAAAATTTATAAAATAGGAAACGTCTAATAAAAAATAAGCCAAAATGATTGCGATGATAAATAACAAAATCTTTGGATATTTGAAATTAGTAATGGTAAAAGGCATATATGATTAAACACAAAGAGATATTTATGCTTTAGCTTATTAATTAATCAATTTTGTTCTAAAATCATCGACTTGTGCTTTATTTTTTAGGGACCAAACCCGAAGTTTTGGATTTGATTTTCTAAATGACATTCTATATTGAGTTTGATTAATTTCACTTGGAACAACCCCCCGATAAACAAAATTTGGTCCAAGCATTTGTTGTAATTTAGTTATTAAAAAATTACCAAAATTTGATTTAAATTCTAATTTAAAAGAATCTAATCTTTGCTTAGAATGTTCGGCTCCTTGAACATTTGAAACTGTAACAATTACTTTTTCTCCTTCCATGTGAAAATTAAAACCAATTCTGCCTAAGTATTTATTTGATTCATATAATTGCAATTGCCAAAGTGCTTCAGGACATCCTGAAACTCCTCTTGAATCATGTTTTTTTTCAATTGATTTAGTATTTTCAAATTTAATAGAATATTTTGAATCATAAAGTCTAATTGGTTCACGAGTATTTAAAAATTTATGACCAAGTTCAATATTTTTTAGTGCTCTTGCAAGCTGTCTTACATGCAATACACCAGTTATTGACGCCCCCCTTTCTTTATTTGATCCTTGGGATTTTGATCCATATTTTGCACGCATCCCATTTTCTAAATTTATTGGAGAAATATGAAATTCTTTTTTTAAAGTAGCATATTCAGTAGCAAGTCGCCACCTAACATCATCGGGCGGCATTATCTGTTTAAATAAAAATATACTTGCATCATGCAACTCAGAAATATTTGGTTTTGATTTAGATTCTCGCGATTTTATCCCTTCTAATTCAAAAATTTTTGAAAAATGAATTGGTGTTCGAATTGGTCTTAATTTTGGAATCTTTTTAATTTGCATAATACAATAATATAATTAGTTATTATAAATTTTTGTATAATAAGAAATTTAATAGTCTTTTGCTATATAGACTACTTTTGTTGCGGTTTTTCCACAACAAACACATTTATTTCCAGAGAGTAATTTATCGTCAACATCTATTCGAGTACCTCGAATTTTTCCACCAGTTTGTTTTTCAACGATTTCGGCACAAGGTAAACCTTCTTTTTCAACTGAACAAAAATTTGCTCTTGCAATTCCTTTTCCAACAATTTCTTTTATTTCATCAAGAGTTTTAG
>JAQUZG010000016.1:0-1394 GCA_028691435.1 Candidatus Iainarchaeum sp. | reverse complement strand
CGAATTTTTCCACCAGTTTGTTTTTCAACGATTTCGGCACAAGGTAAACCTTCTTTTTCAACTGAACAAAAATTTGCTCTTGCAATTCCTTTTCCAACAATTTCTTTTATTTCATCAAGAGTTTTAGCATCAATGATTTTTCCTTCAAAATTGTCTTTTGATTGTTTTAATAGATTTTCACTTAGGGCTTTACCTTGACTTTTTATTTCATTAACTAGATTTGATTCAGAGATTACTGTTTTTTCTTTTGTATCTCTTCTAAATAGAATCATTTTCTTCTCAATTATATCTTTTGGACCAATTTCTATTCTTAATGGAACACCTTTCATTTCCCAAAAATAAAATTTTTCTCCTGGCCTTTTCTTTGAATCATCGATTACAACACGCAAGTTTTCTGCTTCAAGCAGTTCTTTTAATTCAAGAGCTTTTTTTAGAACAGCGGGTTCTTTTTCTGATAATATTGGAATTATAACTACTTGTTTTGGAGCAATTTCAAAAGGAAATTTTAAACCTGAATCGTCCCCATGAGTTAAAATAACAGAAGCAAAAATTCTTGAAATAGCTGGCCCATAACATGTTGTAAATGGAGTTTTTATTTGTTCATCTTCATCAGTATATTTTACATCAAAGGATTTTACAAAGTGTTGATTGATCATGTGCGTACTTGGTTGTTGAACTACTCGGCCTTGAGGAGTTATCGCATCGGCACCAAAGGTTCTTGCTGCACCTGCAAATTTATCCCAGTTGGGTCTTTCAAAAACAATTGTTGGGATACCAAAAATACCATAAACTATTTTCTTTGTAGTCCCCATATCTTCTAAAACATTTGCAAATGCTTCTTCACTTGTTCTAAAAGCACAGTGTGTTTCAATCCAGAAAAATTCTCGACTTCTTAAAAATGGTCTTGTAGCTTTTGTTTCGTAACGAAATACACTTGCTCTTTGATAAGTTTTAAATGGTAAGTCTTGATAAGATCTAATCCAATAAGAAAACATTGTATAAAAGGCAGTTTCTGAAGTTGGCCTAAGAGCAAGTCTTTCTTCTAGTTTGTCTACTCCGCCTTTTTCTACCCAAAATACTTCTGGAGTAAAGCCTTCTATGTGTTCTGCTTCTTTATAAAAATAAGATTCAGGAATTAAAGTTGGGAACCAATAGTTTTTGTGTCCTCTTTTTTTTAATTCAGTTTCAAAAAAATCATACATTAGTTCCATGGATTCTACTGCCCATGGTTGAAAAACTAAACATCCTTTTACACCATATCTCAAGTCGGCTAATTCAGCTTTTTGAATAATTTCAGTATACCATTCACTTGTTTGATTAGAAAAAGATGGCAATGCATTTTCATTTTGTTTTGGAGTATTTTTAATTGAATTGTCTATTTTTTCAGCAGATTT
>JAQUZG010000015.1:8865-15243 GCA_028691435.1 Candidatus Iainarchaeum sp. | reverse complement strand
CAATTGATGAAAGTTTGTTGGCGTCAAGTGTTGATGTGAATAAGTGTCATTATGGGGATGTGTTGTATCCTGATATGAATGATTGTAATTTTGTTTTGTGTGCGTCTAGAATTGAATGTCAGACTCCGCCTATAGAAGATGATGAAGTTGAGGTTGTTACTACTGATGTAACTGCTCCTGTTTTATCTATTACAAGTAGTGTTGTTGATGGTAATAGTATCAGAGTTTATTTTACTGCGACTGATAATAATGCGATTGAAACTTTTGATAGAAATTATACTGGAAGTACAACTTTTGCTGAGTTCACTCCAGTGACTGTCACTACAAACAATTATTATTTAGATCTAAATTTATCTTACTCGACAGACTATAACTTTTGCATAAAAGCAATAGACTACAACTCAAACTACACAGTAGATTGCGACACAAACACAACAGACGACGCACCAGTTAGTCAAACAGTTCTAGCTTTAAGAAACGGACTAGTAGGCTACTGGCCACTAGATGTAAATGCTGGTGATTATAGTGGGAATGGAAACAATGGTACTGTGTCTGGAGCAACATTGATTGATGGAAATGTTAATGGGGCATATAGTTTTAATGGATCGGGTAATTATATTCGATTACCTGATTCAGATTTATTTAATTTTGGAACCGGTGATTTTTCTATTGCTTTTTGGTTTAAAAATACTGGGACAACAGGTCTTTTCCCAGCAATTGTTAGTTCTGTTGGGGGGTGGTCTTCAGGAGCAGTTGGATTAAGACATAATAATACAACATATTCAAATAAATTATCTTTCCATTTTTACCCAGCTGACCCACTTTTAAATTCAGTAACAACTTATACAAATAATTTGTGGCATCATGCAGTTTTAACTAGAAACGGTACTCAATTTACTCTTTATATGAATGGTGAAAGTAAAAGTACTGCTACTTCTTCAACAAGTTTTGATTTGGCAAATGGCGGGGGAGTATATTTTGGATATGGTTTTGATGGATCTAATTCATATTGGAAAGGAGCTATTGATGAAGTTATTTTTTGGAATCGTGATTTAAATTCAACTGAAATTTCTTGGTTATATAATTCAGGAAATGGATTATCTTTAAGAACAGAATAAATTTTAATTTAATCATTTCTTTTTTATTCTTTTTTGTTTTAATATATTTATGAAGTCTAATGAATTTGTTTTGCTTGATGTGAAGTATGAAACTAATCAAGATTTTTCGTCAATTTATTTGTATCTAAAAAATGAGGAAGGAAAATCTTTTTGGTATAAAGATGATGAGTTTCACCCATACTTATACATAAAACTTGTTGGCGAGGAAAAAGAAATTCAAGAAAAAATTTACTCATTAAAAGAAAAAATATTTTCAAATGAAGAAGAGTCTTTTAAGATTCATGAAGTTATTGATTTTGAAAACAACAAATTACAAAAAGAAGACCAAATAAAAAATAATTCTAGCCAAATTGAAAAATATTTTAAAATCTATTTCAAAAAAGTAAGTCATTTGATGCAAGCAAGAAAAGAATTAAATGAACTAAATATTGAAAAATTTGAATATGATATTCCATTTGTAAAAAGATATTTTATTGATAAAAATTTAGCTGTTGGAAAAGTAACTGTTACATTTGATGAAAAAAAAAGATTTGTTCCAATTGATGAAACATATAACGAATTAATAATTAAATTAATTGAAAATAATAAAGAAAATGAATTTTTTTTAGATCTTGAAATTGGAGCATTTGATATTGAAACAAAACTTGGGCCAAAATTTGATATTGGACTTGAACCAATAATTATGGCATCGATTGCAAGAAATGTTAAACAAAACATGGTTGAATTAAACCAAACAAATAATTTTCAAACACTTCACGTTAATACAACTATTTATTCATATAAAACAAGAAAATCTCCAAATTTAATTTCAGTGGATAATGAATTAGAATTAATAAAAGAAGTTGAAAAAGAATTAAATCAATTAGATTTAATTGTAACTTATAATGGAGACAACTTTGATTTACCTTATGTTAAAAAAAGAGCAGAAAAAAATAAAACTGACTTTTTTATTGAAACTCAAACCATTAGATCAAAAAGACATGGGTTAGATAATGCTGTTGAACTAAAAGGAAAACAACACATTGATGCTTATCAAATAATCAAATTTTTAGAAAGAACTGGTGCAATAAATATAACTAAACTAGACCTTGAAAATGTGAGTGAAAAAGTTTTTGGAATTTATAAGAAAAAATTATCTCCAAAAGAAATAGATTCTTTCTGGCAAGGGACAAAAGCAGAACTTGAGGAATTAATTGATTATAATAAAAAAGATAGTGAAACAACAATAAGAATTGTAAATGACTTCTTACCTTTATTTATTGAAATTTCAAAATTAACTAGTCAAACTATGCAAGACTCTACTCGTTCATCAACTTCTCAAATGATAGAAGATTTGCTTCTTAAAGAAACTTCAAAAAGAAAAATAATTGCTCCAAACAAAGCACACGAGGGAGAGATTAGAGAAAGAATAAATAATCCAATTAAAGGTGCATTTGTAAAAGAACCAATCCCTGGACTTCATGAAAATATTGCCGTTCTTGATTTTGCTTCACTTTATCCAAGTATAATCATAAGTCACAACATAAGTCCTGAAACACTTAACTGTGGTCATGATGAATGCAAAAAAAACTCTTGCTCAGATGGAACACATTTTTGTCTAAAGAAAAAAGGGTTGTTTCCAGAAATCCTTGAAAAACTATTAAAAGAAAGACTTAGAATAAAAAAAGAATACAAAGAAAAAAAGAAAAATGGAGTTGATGACAAAGTTTTATTTGCAAAACAGTGGGCACTAAAAATTATTCTAAATTCTGCTTATGGGTACTTAGGATATGCTAGAGCAAGATGGTATAATAGAGACTGTGCATCAGCAACAACTGCATTTGCAAGAGAATATATTCATTCAACAATAAAAAAAGCAACTGATTTTGGTTTTGATGTTTTATACGGGGATACTGATTCAAATTTTCTTTTAATGAATGATAAAACAAAAAAAGATGTTGAAGATTTTTTAAAACAAATAAATAATGAACTTCCAGAAACAATGGAACTAGAGCTTGATGGATATTATAAACGTGGAATTTTTGTAACAAAAAAAGAAGGCGGGGCAGCAAAAAAAAGATATGCTCTAATTGATGAAAAAAATAATTTAAAAATTGTTGGATTTGAATATGTCCGAAGAGACTGGTGTAGGCTTGCAAAAGAAACTCAAAAAAAAGTAATTGAATTAGTGCTTGAAAAAGGTGAACCAACTGAAGCTGCAAATTATGTAAGAAAAATAATTAAAGAACTAAAAGAAGGTCAAGTAAAAAAAGAAGAATTAACTATTATGACTTTACTAAAAAGAAAATTAGAAGATTATGATGCAACTGGCCCACACACAGAAGCTGCAAGAAAAGCAATAGAAAAAGGAAAAGATATTGGTATTGGATCAATGCTTAGTTTCATAATTACAAAAAATGGAAAAACAATTTCAGAAAAAGCAGAACTTGAAGAATTTGTTAATGTTGGAAATTATGATTCAGACTATTATATACATAACCAAATTTTGCCAGCTGTAATAAAAATCCTAAAAGAATTAGATTATACTGAAGATGATCTAATTAACGGCGGCAAACAAAGTGGACTTGGTCAATGGTTCTAGCTTTTTACTAAAAAGCTAGGCAAAAACTAAAAGTGTGCAACTCTAAAGAGTTGCATCTTGATAATTGGTCAAACTAAAAAAATCGTTAGACTTTTTGGGTTAAAGGTTGCAAATGGATTCTTGTAAGATTTTTTAAAGCTTGAATATAATTTTTTAGGTTGTAGATTATGAATTTGATTAAATATTTTGATTTAAGGGTGTGTATTTAAATATTTGAATGAATTTATTTGTTTAATAATTGTGATTTTTATGGGTAAATTGAAAAAGTTGCATGCGCAGGGTACTGACCTTTTGAAAAAAGGTCAATCAAAATTTTCTGTTTGCAACTTTGTTAAGTTGCATGGTCAAGGTACTATAGAATATCTTGTTCAGCCTTTTTTCAAAAAGGCTGGCGAAAAATCGTTCCATAAATGGAACTGTGCACAAGGCACCATTGAGTATTTGGTGTTGTTGGCTGTTGTTTTGATTGTTGCTCTTTTGGGTGTTTTTTTGATTAATGGTCTTGGTAATGGTGAGGCTATTAGTGTTACTGGTGAGAAGTTGTTGTCGACTAGTAGTGGTGTTAGTGTTGTTGATGCTGTTGTTGATGGGGATGGTAATGGTTTAGTTTCTTTGTCTAATCAAACTGGTCAAGGGATTACAATTAAGAGTATTGGTGGTAGTGAGTATACTTATTTTTTGCCTACGGGTGAGAGTGTTGTTTTTAGTGCGACTGAGTTGGATGATTTAGGTTGTAAGTGTAATGGTAGTGAAGTTAAGAAAGTTTGTGTTGTGCCGGTGACTTATGAGGATAGTAAGGGTATTCCTAAGACTGAGTCTATTAAGATTGAGATGAGTTGTGTTGAGTCAGAGTTTATTGATTTTTCTAATGCTGTTTCTCCTGGTACTATTGCGACTAGTGGTGGGGGGGGTGGGACTGCTGGTGATAGTTCTGCATTAGGTAATATTACACCTGTTAATCCTAGTGTGCCTACAGTTGTTTTGTTGAGTCCTGTTGATGGTAATTTGGTTGAGGGGGATAATAAGTTGGTTTCTTTTAATTTTAGTGTTTTGTCTGATTTGAATGTAACTAATTGTAAATTGAATATTGCTGGGATTGATGTTAATGAATTGACTGATGTAAATCAAATTGGAAATTATTCAATGGATTATAATTTTGTTGATAACAATTTATATTCTTGGAAAATAACTTGTCAAAATTCTAGTGGAATAGGAACATCAACAACTAACAATCTAAAACTCAATTATTATGAAATAACAAACTGTCAACAACTACAAGATATAAACAAAAACCTAAAAGGAACGTACAAACTAATGAATAATATTGATTGTATTGACACACGAAATTGGAATGATGGTAATGGGTGGGATCCAATTGGATTTTATTATTCTTTTTATGAAGAAGGATATGATGATTTGATAGAAGATTTTAATGGTTTTAATGGTATGTTCAATGGGAATAATAAAATAATTTCTGATTTATATGTGAATAGATCTGACTCTTCATTTATTGGTTTATTTGGAAAAATTGAACCTTTTGGAAAAATATATGATTTGACATTAACTGATGTTAATATAAATGGAAATTTTTATGTTGGGGGGTTGGTTGGAACTAATAATGAAGGGACTATTGATAATGTAATAATAACTGGAAATTTAAACGGAAAAATGCAAAGTGTTGGGGGAATTGCTGGTGAAAATTTATATGGGCTTATTAACAAGTGTTCATTTAATGGAAATATTTATTCTGGATATGGTTATGGGGGTGGAATAACTGGGTTCAATATATTTGGGAATATTAATCAATCAAAAGCTAAGGGGACTTTTTCAGGACCTAAAGCAGAAGATATTTTTGTATCTGGGTCTGGAGATTTGGGTGGGATTGCCGGGTCTAATAATGGTACAATAAATAACTCATTTTTTTTAGGAGTTATTGATGGTGGGGGGGCACTTGGTGGAATTGTTGGTGGAAACGATGGAGATATAATTAATTGTTATTCTGTTGGAGATATCAATGGAAACAATATCTATTTGGGCGGACTTGTTGGAAGTAATTATGGAGCCATATTTAATTCTTATTCAATATCTAATGTAAATAGTGATTACACTCTTTATACATTATGGGAAGATTTAGAGATTGGGGGATTAGTTGGAAGAAACAATGGGGTTGTAACTGGTTCATTTTCTGCTGGAAAAGTTGTTGGTAATTCAATGTCTAAAGGACTTATTGGGGCTGGAGGATTAAGTGGAGAAACTTTAAATTCTTATTGGGATGTAACATTATCTCTTAAAAATTCAAGTAGTGGGGGGATTCCAAAAAATACTACTGGTTTAGAACCAGATGTGTTTTTTCCAAAATCTACTTTAAGTGAGGATTATAATGTTCCAATGCAACATAATTCTATTTTGGCTGATGATTGGGACTTTGATACTGTTTGGCAAAAAGTTGATGGGAATTATCCAATTCTAAAATGGCAAGTTGAATAATTTTTTTTAAAATAACAATATATTTATATATTTGAATATATTTAATTAGTTTAATGAACAGAAAGTTTTCTAATATTATTTTTAGTCAAGGTACTATTGCAAATTTTTGTAAAAAGTTTGATCAAAATTGTTGTGGGGCACAAGGTACGATTGAGTATTTGGTTTTGTTGGCTGTGATTTTAGTTATTGCTC
>JAQUZG010000015.1:0-8765 GCA_028691435.1 Candidatus Iainarchaeum sp. | reverse complement strand
TTTTCTAATATTATTTTTAGTCAAGGTACTATTGCAAATTTTTGTAAAAAGTTTGATCAAAATTGTTGTGGGGCACAAGGTACGATTGAGTATTTGGTTTTGTTGGCTGTGATTTTAGTTATTGCTCTTTTGGGTGTTTTTTTGATTAATGGGATGAATAATGGTGATGTTGTTAATGATTCGGCTGATAAACTTAATCGGATAAATGCTGGGTTGGTTGGTATTGAGGGTGTTGTTGATGAGAATGGTGATGGCTTAGTTTATTTTAAGAATAATACTAGTAAGAATGTGACTGTTACTGGTGTTGGAAATAATAATTATTCATATTCTTTGCCTAATGGAGAAAATGTTGTTTTTAGTGTGAGTGATTTGAATAATTATGGGTGTGTTTGTAATGGAACAGAAACAAAAAAAGTTTGTGTGATTCCAACTAGTTATGAAGATGATGCTGGTATTCCAAGAACTTATAATGTTGAGGTTGAATTAACTTGTGTTTCAGTTGTTGAATTGTTTGATGGGGTTATTGAACCTAATGGTGATGAACCTGAATTAAATGATGTTGAAGATTTATCTTTGACTTTTTCGAGTGCTACAGTTGTTGATTTTAATGATGTTAATTTAGTTTTTGTAATTTCTAATTATGATGCAAATACTGGTTGTTGGGTTAAAGTAGATAATGATGAAAATATTTCTGTTTCTTGTTCTTTAGGAAATTATTTATTCCAAGATCAAGCGGTTGGAGATCATAATTATTATGTTCTTGCAAAAAATGATTCTTTAAATTTAAGTGAAAGGAAAAGTGTTACAATCAGTTTAAATGATATTTCTGGTCCAGTTATAAGTTCTATTAATCCTGTCAATGATCATATTATTTATTCTTTAGATTCAAATATTGATTTTAATTTTATTGTGACTGATGATTCACAAATTTCTTCATGTTCATTATACTTGGATAATGTGTTAGTTGATTCTAATTCAAATGGGATCATTAGTGGAAGTGTAGTTTACTTTGATGCAAACTTATTGACAGCTGGTGATCATGTGTGGGACGTAAATTGTATTGATTCGCAAGGAAATGTTGGAACAATGGATGACAGAAACATTATTTATGATGTTGGTCTTGGAATAACAAATATATCTACTTGTTTACAATTACAAAATATTAATAACAATTTAGATTGGAATTATATTTTAACTCAAAATATTGATTGTTCTGATACAATTAATTGGAATGATGGTAATGGTTTTATTCCAATTGGTTTAGATACAAATGGTTTTAATGGGGTTTTTGATGGACAAAATTATAGTATCAATAATTTATTTATTAAACAAAATATAAATCGAATTGGGTTATTTTCAGTAACTGATGTTAATGCAATTTTAAAAGATTTTGATTTGATTGATAGTAATATTTATTGTACAAGTGGTTGTGCAGATTCAGGATTAATTTTTGGACATAATCATGGGGATATAAATAATGTTTATTCTTCAGGAAAAATGACTCTTTTTGCAAGCATAGATTATGATTGGTCTGTAAATTCAGGGGGTTTTGGTGGAATAAATTATGGTTCAATTTCTTATTCTGGTAACCTAATTGATTTTAATATATTTAATCCTGGCGCAACATCTGCAAATAGGCCTTGGCAAGATGGTGGATTTTTAGGTAGAAACTATGGTGAAGTATTTAGATCATATTCTAAAGGAAGAATTATAAGATTTAGGGATGGGGATACTTCTACTGGGGGATTTGTTGGATATAATACTGGAACAATTAATGAATGTTATGCTGATGTGAATATTACTGCTCAAAGAAGAGTTGGGGGATTTGTTGCAATGTCTGGCAGTGGGCAAATAACAAACTGTTTTTCTAAAGGTAATTTATATGGTCTTTGGAAACATGATGGTGGATTTTTCGCACACTCTTATGGTAATACAATATTAACAAACAATTATTCTTCAGGCAATGTTCCAAATTCTGGCGGCGGTGGCCAAGGTGGATTTGGGGGATGGGGATATGATCCAGCATATGCTTCAATTGCAACAAACAATTATTATCGAAAAGATGTTGCTGCAGGGATTAATTCAAGCTCTTATGTTTATGCATTTTATCAAGGATGGGTTACTTCAGGAAATCCTCCTTTAACACGACCAGGTATTGATCATGCAGGATTTACAAATGATCAAATGAGAAATTCATCAAATTTTGTTGGATTTGATTTTACTGACGTTTGGGCAATTGATTCTGGAAAAAATAATGGTTTTCCTTATTTGAAACATGTTCCTATTGATTAATTTATTATCTACTTAAAACAATAATTTAATTAATTCTTTATTTCTTTAATTTTATATGTTTAATAAAAAATTTATTTCTTTAGGTGTTGAATCAACAGCGCATACGTTTGGTGTTGCAATTGTTGATGAGGCTGGCTTAATTTTATCAAATAAAAAGAATATGTTTACAACTAAAGATGGTGAAGGTGGATTAATTCCAAGTCAGTTGTCTGAACACCATTATGCAGTTGCACTAGCTGTTTTAAATGAAGCAATTGATGAATCAAAAATTTCAATGAATGAAATTGATTTAATTTCTTTTTCACAAGGTCCAGGAATAGGAAATGCTTTAAGGGTTGGTGCAATTTTTGCAAGACAACTAAGTCTTATACATAAAAAAGAATTAATTGGAGTAAATCATTGTCTGGCCCACATGGAAATTGGAAGAAAATTAACTAATTCAATTGATCCAGTTTTACTTTATGCTTCAGGAGCAAACACACAAATTATTTGTTATGAAAATGATTATTATAGGGTTTTTGGAGAAACACTTGACACAGGTATTGGAAATTTTTTAGATTCATTTGGACGAAATATTGGGATGGGGTTTCCAGCTGGTCCAAAATTAAGTGAAATTTACTATAAAGGAAAAGAATTTATTGAATTACCTTATACAGTTAAAGGACAAGACTTGGCTTTCTCTGGTTTGTTAACAAGTGCAACAAGAAAATATCAAGAAATTAATAAAAATGGTTTTAATGAACAAAAATCTGCAGATCTAATTTATTCTACAATGCACACTGCTTTTGCTATGCTTACTGAAGTTACTGAAAGAGCACTTGCTCACACAAACAAAAAAGAAGTTTTGCTAGGTGGTGGAGTTGGGTGTTCAAAACCTCTTCAAGAAATGCTTTTAAAAATGTGTGAAAGTCGAGGAGCAAAATTATTTGTTCCACCAAATCAAGTGATGGTTGATAATGCTGCAATGATTGCATATACTGGGATCTTAATGAAACAAAATGGGTATAAAACATCAATAAATCAATCAGGCATTTTACCAAAACAAAGAATTGATGATATCAAAATCAATTGGATGAAATAAAGTTTTGGATTATTAATTAATTCTAAATTAGTTAGTTAATTTACTATTAAATTTAATCATCTCTAGTTCTTTTTTTGTTTCGAGTAGTAACAATTATGCTTTTTTTACTGGGTAATAAGTATTTTTTTGTTTCAATTAGTCGTTTTCCATAAATTAATTTTGATTTTAGGTAGGCCTCGCCATAAACTTCATTTGAATAAGGTTTAGTTAAAGAAAAAATGTAAAATCCAAAAGCCAAAATTCCAATAAAAGCAACATAATTAAATGGCCAAGGGGCAATATTAAAATCTGGATCCAAATAAACAAAAATTGATCCGGCAATAAAAATAGCAATTAAAATTTCAACTAAATAAAGCACAATTATTTGTCTATTCATTCCTAAAAATTTTTCTTTACCTTTTCCAAAAACAACTTTTGAAAAATTTTTATGTAATTTGATTACTGTGTGGTCTTTCATTGAAACAAATCGATAAATCAAAATAAAATAAAATATGCCTATGATTAATATTGCAAATCCTGTTAGGTCAAACTGATTAGTTGCCAAAAAAATATTTATTTGTAAAATTGAAATTAAAGTCAAAACAAAAACATAAATTACTTCAAGATAAACAAAATAAAGAGCATTTTTTTCACTTGAAAAAAAATGATTTTCTTTTAATAAAGAACTTTTTCTAATCATATTTATTTAATTGATTAACTGGTTAATTAATCTTTCGAACTTATACTGGTTATAAAATCAATTATTAGTTAAAATATTTTTTTCTTAAAGAAATAATCTTTTTCTTGTTCTATTTTTGGTTTTTTGCCCATTCTTTAAGTTCATTTATTACTTTTTCAAGGCCATCGGCTTTTTCTGTCAAATGATATTCGCTTGTCACTTTGTCGCCAAGAACCAAATTTTTTTTAATTAATTTATTTTTTTCTAAATCTTTTAATCTCATTGAAAGGATACGTGGGTTAATTTGAGGAATATCATTTATCAAGTCATTAAATCGTCTAATATTTCTATGTTTTAAAAAATCTTCAATTATTAATAAATCATGTTTTTTTCCAATTAATTCGAGTGCTTTTTCAAGTAAGTTATCAACTTTAATATTTTCCAAATTTATCACCTTTTTACTATAACTATATAAAATATAGTAACTTACTTTTTTAAAGTTAATGTTTATAAAGACCAAACGCGCCAAATTAAAAGGTGATGATCATGAATTGGGTAAATTACGTAAAAAATCATCCTGGAAAATTGTACTTCCAAAGGATTGGAAGAGGCAAAATGTATAATGCATCGTGTCCTGAAAATACATTCGTTTCATGGATGAGAGAAGCACAAAAAGTTAATGGAATTAACACAAATTTATTTCATGTCACAGTGGAAAATATAATTGTTTGTTAAACAATTAATTTACATTTACTGACTCCCACATAATTCTAACACTTTTATTGCTTTTAATTGATTTGATAGATTATCACAAACTATCCTTTCATTTGGGCTAGGGCAAGTGTTCTAGCCCACCACTCCTCTTGAGCTTTTAACAAAAGCTCAACCAAAATTGCGTGTATGCAACTCTTCGAGTTGCATGTTAGTTAATTTTAATCAAATCTATAAAAAATCTTTGATTTTTTCGAAGTTCACAAAACTATTTTTATAAAACTTTTCAAGTTGTAATTGACTAAATTTTTAGAAAAAGCTTAATTTAAAGCATTTTTTTTCATTAATTTCTCACCGGCTAATTACTTCTGAATTGTTTAAATATGCCTAACTTTAAATGAATAATATGATTTCAAAATGTCCTGTTTGTAATTCACGAAGAATAGTTTCAAGGGATGGAAAAATAATTAAATGTCAAAAATGTGGCTTTAAACACTATGCAAGAAAAATAAGTTATTTGCTTAACAACTATAGTTGAATTTTAGTGGGTAACTTTTCTTAAAATGTTTAAAAAAATTAATCTATCTTAGTTAGATTAATTTGTCATTTTGCCGTTAATTATTTTTTTATTTTTTGATTTTTCTTTACATATGCTTTAAAAGTCTTTTCATATACACTTGCGTAATGGTGAGCAATTAGTGCATATTCAAGCAAATAATAAAGAAATAGATGACGTTCCAAGTAATTATTATACTGGGCCAAAACTAAGAAATTGGCAAAAAGAAGCAATAAATTACTGGGAAGGGTACCAAAAAGGTATTGTTCAAGCAGTGCCTGGTGCTGGAAAAACATTTTTAGCAATAAATTCGTTTTGCAGAAAATTTGACAAAGATGATCCTAAATTAAGAGTGTTAATTGTTTGTCCACGATTAACTTTAATTGAACAATGGACAAGTGCAATTTTAAAAAACACTACTTTTACAAAAGATGATATATTTGAAGTTTCAAGTAATAATCAAGTAAAAGCTTTTTTACATGCACAAAATTGTCTACATAAACACAAGGTATTTATTTCAACATTTAATCAAATTCAACAATTTTTTAAAGAAAATTCTTGGAAAGATTATAACTGGTTTTTAATTGTAGATGAAATGCACAACACTAATGAAAATTATAAATTCCCTGATGGCGCAATAAAATACAAACTTGGGTTATCAGCAACTCCAAAAAAGAAAGGAAAATCATCAGACTTTAATCTTGGTGGAATAATTTACACTTATGGTTTCTCACAAGCTTTAGATGACAACATAATCCTAAACCCAGTTTTTAAAATTGTACTTTATTCAGTAAGTGAACAACTTTTTGAAAAAATGCAACAAAATAGTGATGAAGATCATGAAAAAAATCTTGATTTTATTGAAAGTGCGTATGATTCATTTTTAGATGATAATACTAATGTAATGAAAAATGGGAAATATAATGAAGAAGCGGATATATTTACTTCAAAAAATATAGATTATCTTGGGATTCAAAAAATATTAAAAAATGAATTTGATATTGGAACAAAAGATCCAAAACAAACTCTAATTTTTGTAAATCGAATAAAAAAATCAGATTTACTTGAAACAATGATTAATGAAAATTTTGGAAAAGATGTCGCATTTTCTTATCATTCACAAACAAAAACATATACTAGAAAAGGAAATTTTGAAGGAATAAAAAAGTCTTTTGAATCAAAAAATTTTAATGTTTTAGTTTCAGTTGGCACACTTGGAGAAGGAATTGATTTTCCTTATGCTTCAAGTGGAATATTAGCTAGTCCAATCTATAACCCAACAGCATTTGTTCAAAAGGTTGGAAGATTACTTAGATCTTATAAAGATGATAAAAAAGCAATAATCTATTATTATGCTCCCTCTGAACTTGTTGCTAGACTTTTGGTCGATCCAAAAATTGAACCAAACTATTTCAAAGCAGTTTTAAAAATTGCAAGTGAAAGAGGAAATTTATATTTTGTAAATAGAAAAACATTAAAAGAAGAAAAAGGAGATTTTTCACAATTACTTAGTCAAGGAAGTGCATATGCAAGAAATGAAGAAATTGAGCAAATAAAAATTCCTCAAGAAATAGATATGATATTAAGATTTTTTAGAAAAATTTATCCAAAAAGTTTTAAACATTGGAGAAAAGCCATTAATGAAGAAGACACTGAATTTAATGAATTAAAAAAAATAATTCTTGAAAAATCAAAAACTATTGAATTAACTGCAAATCACTTATTAAAATATTTAACAAAAATTAATCTACTTCAAGATTCATTTAAATTGGGCCAATTTAATAAATATGAAAATATACAAGATTTTATTAAAACCGGATTAAAAAATCAAATAATTACTAGAATAAAATATGGTCAAGAACTTGAAAAAATTTATAATGATAAAAAAAGTGTACTTGATGATTCTGAAAAAAGACTCTTTGTTTTGGCAATTTCAATGGAATTTGATAACTTTTTAAAAACTAATGATGACTTAACAAAAAATATTAAATTAATTCAAAATGCGTTAAATGAACTAAGTAAAACAAACCAAGACTCAGATTTTGACATTAAACCAAATGAACGAAATAAACGAATTACATCAATGTTTAAAATTTCACAAGCCTTCTTTAAAATTCAATCAATATTACTTGATCAAGTTGATTTAACTGAAGTATTAAAATCTAATGAAAATGAAAAATTAATTTTAACTATTGGACAAGATGTTTTTGTATCAAAAACAATTGCAAAAAAATTTGCTTTCCCTGAAGACTTTGGATACAGTAGATGGCAAGAAGTAAGAGAAAAACCAAAAGCGCCCGAATTAACACCAAAAGAAAAATTTTACCATTCATTAATCAAAATTGATATTGATAGAATTTTATCTAAATTAGAATTTGAACAAATTAAAGAAAAAATTTCAACTGAATCAAAATTAGAAAAAATACCAACAAATAATGAAATACTTAAAGAACTTGAAATTTATAAAGCTCATAAAAAGTTTTCACTTTCTCAAGTGTTCATGATAATTGAAACAATCAAACGAATTGAAAAAAATTAATTTGTTTAAATGATTTTTAATTAGTTAATTTTATTTTTTTAAAATAAAAATAAATAAAGGTAAATTTATATATTTGAATGAATTTAATTAGTTTAATGAATAAAAAATTTTCTAATCTTATTTTTGGTCAGGGTACAATTGAATCAGCCTTTTTTTTAAAAAGGTTGGCGAAAAATCGTGACATAAATGTCACTGCACAAGGCACCATCGAATATCTTGTTCTTTTAGCAGTAATTTTAGTTATCGCTCTTATTGGTGTTTTTTTGATTAATGGTATGAATAATGGTGATGTAGTAAATAATTTTAATGAAAAACTTAATCGAATAAATGGTGGTTTAGTTGGTATTGAAGGTGTTGTTGATGAGAATGGATATGGTTTAGTTTATTTTAAAAATAATACTAGTAAAATTGTAACAGTTACGGGTGTGGGGGATAACAGTTACTCTTATTTGTTGCCTAATGGTGATAGTGTTGTTTTTAGTGTAAGTGATTTGAATAATTATGGGTGTACTTGTACTGGAACTGAAACTAAAAAAGTGTGTGTGATTCCAACAAGTTATGATGATGAAGGTGGAATTCCAAGATCATATAATGTTGAAGTTGAATTAACTTGTGTTTCTGTGATTGAATTGTTTGATGGGGTTATTGAACCGAATGGTGATGAACCTGAATTAAATGGGGAAGCTAATTTATCTTTGACTTTTTCGAGTGCTAGTGTAGTTGATTTGAATGATGTTAATTTGGTTTTTGTTGTTTCTAATTATGATGTAAATACTGATTGTTGGGTAAAAGTGGATATGGATGCAAACATTTCTGTCCCTTGTTCTTCAAGAAATTATTTGTTTGAAGATCAATCTGTTGGCGATCATAATTATTATGTTCTTGCAAAAAATGATTTTTTAAATTTAAGTGAAAGAAAAAGTGTTAC
>JAQUZG010000004.1:47640-68605 GCA_028691435.1 Candidatus Iainarchaeum sp. | reverse complement strand
TAAATGCAACACCTTCATAAAAATTTCCAAGAATATAAAATATTACCAAAAATATTGGTAAACTTATAAACATTAATTTTGTTTGACCAGGCATCATTTCTTGCATTAATCGTGATTGAACATCAAGTAAATCTTGTTGAGCTTTTTCAAGTCTTTTAACATCTTTACTTTTTGCTGCTTCTTGATAAATTTTATTTTTTTCTTTTACTTCGCTTTGCAAAGATTTTAGTTTATTTTGATCAATGAATTTGTTTTGCAAAAATTTTGATATTGATACAACAATTAAAGCAGTTACAAAAATTATTACTGCAGGATATGTCGTAATTAAATCTATTTTGCTCACCAAATTTATTTTTTACTTAAACGAGAAATAAGACGCTCTAATTAGTTCGCCAATTAAGACTCGCAAGTAAATCTTGCTATTAAACTAAAATAATTTTAATTAGAAACGTTTATAAAGGTTAGTTTAAGACGAGAATTAATTAAATAAAAAATAAAAAAATTATTCTGTTTGCCATTTTAATGTTGGATATTGACCATTTAAATCATGTGACCAAATTGTATCAAAATCCCAACCAACATAAACATCCTCACTTTCAATAGGAACATTAGTTAACTCTAAAGTAGTTTTACCTTCACCTTTACCTGTATCAGATTGATTTGAAGTATTTAAATCATAATAAGACCAAAACAAAAACTCATAAGAAGAACCAATATTCTCCCCGATTAATCCACCAATATTATTATTTCCAATTACTTCACCAGTAGAAAAAGAATTAGAAACATAAGAAACCGAATTAAGCCCAATTAATCCACCAATATACTTATCAGTCCCAGTTACTTTTCCAGTAGAAAAAGAATTAGAAACATCAGAATAAGAAGTATTATTTCCAATTAATCCACCAACACCTATAATACCAGTTACTTCACTAGTAGAAAAAGAATTAGAAACATAAGAAGAATAATTAAATCCAATTAATCCACCAACATCATCAATAGCAGTTAACTCACCAGTAGAAAAAGAATTAGAAACAGAAGTATAAAGATGAGCATATCCAATTAATCCACCAACATCCAATCTTCCAATTATATTTGCATCAATTAAACCAACATTTTTAATTTCAGACCCTTTTGTAAATCCAAATAATCCAATAGAATCTTGTTCAGGTAAATTTATATTTAAATGAGAAATAGTATAGTTTTGTCCATTTAAATTTCCAATAAAAGGAACAGCCCCATTTCTTCCAACTGGTGTAAAATTTAAAATTGAAGAACAATCAATATTATTCATTAACCTATAATTTCCGTCTAGGTGTTTGTTCATGTCTTGTAGCCCTTGACAGTCTATGATTTCTTGGTAGTTGTTGTCCATTGTTAAGTATAAGTTTGAAACTATTGATGAACCAGAAGTATTTGTACAATTTACTTTCCAAGAATAATTTCCATCAATAGAAAATGTGTAAGATAAAATATGATTTCCCGAATTTAAATCAGTTAAACTATTAACATCAACATTATTAATTAACAAACTACAATTAGCATCAACACTAGAAGAAACACTAAAATTAAAATCAATAGTCTTACTAATCACACTTTCATTAACATCAAAACCATTAACAGGACTTAACAAAACAACAACAGGAACACCAACACTATTTGGATTCACACCACTAGTACCATTACCAGTAAACCCACCACCACTAGTTGAAAAAGCCCCAGGAGAAACAGCATTAGAAAAATCAATAAGATTAGAATCAACACAGCTCATTTCAATCTTAATAGACTCAGTTTTTGGAATGCCTTTACTATCTTCATAAGTCACAGGCACAACACAAAACCTACTAGTCTCACTACCATTACACTTACAACCTAAATCATCAAGTTCAGTAGCACTAAAAACAACACTCTCACCACTAGGCAAAAAATAAGTATATTCAGTAGAACCAATACCCCTAACAGTAATACCCTGACCAGTCCTATTAGACAAAGAAACTAAACCATTACCATCCTCATCAACAACAGCATCAACAACACTAACACCACTACTAGTCGACAACAACTTATCCCCCGTAACATTAATAGCCTCACCATTACCAAGACCATTAATCAAAAAAACACCCAAAAGAGCAACAATCAAAACAACAGCCAACAACACCAAATACTCAATAGTACCTTGAGCCCAACTTTTACTTTTATTTAATTTAAAATTATTTTTAGATATCATAAAAAATCACAAATACTAATTAGTTAATCAATTCAAATATTTAAATCTAACTAATTGTCCTAAAATAAGTGATTTTGTTTTTAACATCTAATTAAAAAAATAAAACTATTTAATCAAGTAAATTAAAAAATTAGAATTAAAATTTAGAATAATTAAAAAAGATTTATTTTAATTTTCCAAGGAATGGTAATAATGCTTCAAAATTACTTTTAATAATTTCTTCATATAATCTATATACAATTCCAACTGTTAATAAAATTCCAGTTCCACTAGTTAATCCAGATAATACTAAGTCACCGAATCCAGCTAATAATGCAACAAATATTGATGATAATATTGTAATTGGTGGGATGTATTTTAGTAAGACTTTTTCAATTACTCTTTCATCTTTTCTAAATCCAGGAATTTGCATCCCAGCTTTTGATAATTGTGCAGCAACTGCTTCAGTACTTTGATTTCCAACTTGTACCCAAAACCATCCAAATAAAACACAAACAACAATTAATAAAACAATAAATAAAATTGCTTGTAAAAGTCCAGGAATTATTACTGACCAATTTCCAAAATGAATTAAAAATCCCATTAATACACTTTGATTTTCTATTCTTGGAGTTTTTGTAATCCATGATAAAACCGATAAAATATACCCCACAACTGGAATATCTTTTAGGAACATATACCATAAAGAAATGTTCATGAATAATGCCATTGCCAAAATTACTGGCATATTACTTACATATAAAAATTTAATTGGGTATCTTCCACCAGTTCCTTTGTGGCCCATTGTGATAGGAATATTCACATGCATTCCTTCAGCAAATACAACTGCTAAGAAAATTACTAATACACCAACAAGTGGTAATAATAATGTGAAGTCACCATTTGCTAAAACATTCCACACTAATCCAATTTGTTGCCCTGCTACTGCCGCACCTGTTGCTGATACTGGTGCAAATGCTTGCCAAAATATTCCAAGACATACTCCCCCAGCAATAAATAAACTTATTCCTGAACCAATACCATACTTTGAAACTAATTCATCTAAATAAAGTAAAATTAATGATCCTATTGCAATTTGTAAAATTAAAATTGGTAAAAATCCTGGCAAAGGTACAAGCAATCCTGAAAGCACATAAATTGCACCTTCAACAAAACATAATAATACAGCAAAAATTTTTTGAAGTGCTTGAAATCTTGCTCTTCCATCTGGAGCACCTAAATCAATATTTAATATTTTTGCTCCAACAAATAATTGTAAAAATATTGAAGCCATTACAATTGGACCAATCCCAGTTGTAATCAATGTCCCTATTCCACTTGCTAAAACAGTTTGTGCAAGTAACAATTCTTGAACTATTGGTCTAGATGTATCAAGTCCAATTAAAGTTATTTGTCCAAGAACAAAAAATATAATTAGTGCTAAAGTTGTCCAAATTAATTTTTGTTTAAATGGAACTTCTTTAGTTGGTTTTTTTATTTCAGGCAAAAATTGCGACAAATTAATTAGTATATCAGTTAATCCCAAAAAAATCACCAAATTATATTAAAGATATATCAAGTTTAGTTTAATAAACTTAATCTTTTAAAATTAAAAAATTAATTTTTTAAATTAATTTTCTTCTTCAATTACTTCATCAACAACAAACTCATCATCGTCTGAGATATCATCAAGTGAAAAATTATTTTTTTCAAATTCAAATTTTCCGCCAGCAGATAATATTTTTTTAATTGCATTTTTTGAAGCATTAATTTTTACTAAAAGTTTTAATTCTGTATTTCCACCACTTAATATTTTTGTGTATCCACTTTTTGGTGTAACTACATAAAATTCATTTTCTTTTTTTACTTTTCCTTTTCCAACTAAAGTATCAATTACTCTATTAAGTTGTTCAAGTGAAATTGATTTTTTATCTTGTGCTGGTTTTAATTTATGTTTTTCTTCTCTAAGTCTCCAAAGTGAAGCAAATTTTCCTTTTCTTCCATTTGCAAGTCCAGTTCCACCACGTGACCCACTACCACGATTATTTTTTGTGTCCCCATTACCTTGAGTTCTTTCTCCTCTTTGCTTATTTACTTTTCTTCTTTTTCTTACAACCATAAAAACCAACTCGTATTAATTTTAAATCATTCTTTTTATCAAATCATTAATTTTTTCGTTTCTATTTCCAAGTGCTCCACCTAATTTAAATGGTCTTTTGATTCCTTTTCTTTCAAACCCTTTTTTTGGAGGAGACAATCTAAAACAATTTTTTAAATTTATTTCGTTACATGTTTTTCCAGCTTTTAATTCAGTAGCCATTTTTGAAGCATCAACTTTTTCATTTTTTTCAGTATCTAAAATATTCCCTCGTTTTTCAATTAATAATTTTAAAGTGTCATCGTCAATTTTACCAAATGTTGCATAATTTTCTACTTTTTTAATCATTTTTAATGTTTGTTTATTTTCTTGCCAGATACTTAAATTATTTACTCTTCTTAAATTTAATAATTCAAATGTTTTTTTAATATCTGGAGAGATATTTATTGATCCTCTTATTCTAATTATTGCATACATCATTATCCACCTTAAAAATTATTCATCACTTTAATTTATTAATTACTACCATGTTGTTTCATATATTTTCTTTCAATATCTTTTGATACTTTTATTTGAGATGTTTGGTAAAGCGCATCAATTGCTGCTCTTACGAAATTTAATTTTATTGATGATCTTCCAGTTGCTTTTCCCCAAGCATTTTGTATTCCAGCAAGTACTAAAACATTTCTAATGTTTTTTCCAACAGCTAATCCTGTTCCTTTTGGAGCAGGCATTAATTTTACTCTTACTGATCCTTCTTTACCAATAACAGTAAATGGAACTGAATGTAAATCATCAGTTGGTTGATCTTCCCAAGATCCACTACCTCTATAAATTTTTTTAATTTTTAATCTTGCATCATTTTTTGCTTTGTTTATTGCTGGAAATCTATCAACATCTTTTCCAGTTCCAACTCCAATATACCCGTTTTTGTTTCCAACAATTACTGTTGCTCTGTATGAAAATTTTCTTCCACTTCTAACAACTCTTGTTGTTTTTGAAACATCAACAACTTCTTCTTCTAAACTTAATAACATATCTATAATTTTTGGTTCTTTTATCTTGTAACCTTTTTCAAATATTTCATCAAGATTTGTAATTTGTCCAAGTTTAACCATTCTTCCAAGTTCAGTTTTTGGAACCCAGTCAGAAATCATTCTTTCTCTTTCAGAAATTTCTTTTTTAACTTGTTCTTCTAAACTTTCTTCTCTTTTAAAAGTTCCTTTTTTTCTATTCATTCTTTCACCTTTAAAATTTCTGATTTTGCTTTTTTAACTGCTTCAACAAGATCATCTAAATTAATTTTGTTTTTTTCATAATTCTTAAATTTATCTTTATTTTCTTTTGCATAACTTGCAAGTACTTTTCCAGTTATTCTGTCTTCACTTGGAAGTGCTTCTGGTGAATGAGGAACATTTACTCCTGCATCAACTAATCCTTTTAAGCATGCGAATACTACTCCACCATGACTTGGACTTCTTCTTCCAATATCTAAAATTGCATCTTTATCTTTCATTCTTTTTCCAAGAAGTAATCCAGTTAAATACGCACTTGTTGTGTTATTTGTTCCATAAAATGAAAATTGATTTAATTCTTTTGAAGTTGCACTTGCAATAGTCTCGTCACCTTTTGGATTATATTTTACAGCGTGAGCAATTATTTGACTATTTGTTTTTCTAACAACAACTCTAACTTTTTTTGATTTTACTTGAGCAAGTCTTTTTGCGTAATTTGTTTTTCCTTGTTGTCGTCTCTTGAATTTTGTTTCAAAAGTTTTGTCCTTACTCATTGCTTACCACCTTCAATAAATTCTTGTAAATATTTTTTACCTTTGAAGTAATTTCCTTTTACCATTTTATATAACTTTGAATAACCAACTTTTGCAACTGCTGTTGGATTAGATACTTTTAATTCTTTTAATAATTTTCTTTGTGCTCTTACTCTATTCATCCATGTTGCTTTTTTTTCAGTTCTTGCTTTTTTAGTTCCTTTTCTTTTTCCTTTTCCACTTTTTCTTCCTTTTAATTTTTTAGCTTTTAAAATTCTTGCTCTTCCTTTACTTTGAGCATTTTCTCTTCTCTTTCTAACAATTCTTTCACTAATTAAACCTTTAATGTCTTCAGCAGTCATTGCTTCATCAACTTTTTGTGTTTTAGCCGGATCAATGTAAATCTTTGAAACACCAATTTTTAAAATTCTTGCAGATAATTCTTTTGCTTTTTTTTGATTCATAAACTCACCTAAAACCGTCTTAATTTAAAATCCAAATTTTTTTAGCATTTGCTTTTTTTATTATTTCATTTCTTTTTCTCTTTCCAACTGTTGCACCAAGTCTTACAGCTTGTGTTTTTGGATCTACTTTTTCTAAATCTAAAAAATTTTCAACTTTTACTTCTTTATATCCAGATGGGTGTATGCCTCTTATTTCTTTTGCATTTCTGTACCCAATTTTTGGTCTAAATCCATGTCTTAAAGATTTATCTAAATCAATTCCTCTTGGTTTTCTCCATTTATTCCATTTATCTTTATTTTTTCTTCTTAAATTTTTCTTTCCAAATCTTCCTCTAAATACAGGATTTGATTTTTTTGTTTTTAATAATTCTTGAACTTTTTTAATTGATGCATCTTTTTTAACTTTAACTTTTTTTTCAACTGCAATAAATTTCTTTTTTACTTCCTTAACTTCTTTTTTTACTTCAACTGTTTTTGGAGTTTTAACTTCTTTTTTTTCAACTTTTTTTGTTTCTTTTTCTTGTATCATAAAAATTCAACTCCTATTCTTCAATTCCTCTAATTACTTCAACAACAAATTTTTCTGGTTTAGCATCAATATTTCCTTTACTTGCTAAATATATTCCATCTTGGAATCTTCTTATATCTCTTCCTCTTACTTTTGTTGCAAGTTCAATATTTGTTGATGTTTGTGATACTTCTTCCAAATTATATCCACTAACACTTACATCATGTCCTTTAATAACAACTTTTGTATCTCCAACAATTTTTGATTCTCTTGCAAATTTTTCACCAAGGAAATTTTTTACAATAACTTTTTTTCCATTAACTTCAGCAGTCATTGGAAAGTGTGAGTAAACTATTTGTAAATCATATTTATAACCGAATAATAATCCTTCAGACATATTTTTTAAGTGAGAAACAATAGTTCTTACAATATCAATTGTTTTTCTGTCATTTGGTTTTCCTTGCACAATAATTGAATTATCTTTTTGTTTTAATTCAGCTCTATAATGTTTAAAACATCGCATAATTTGTCCTTTTGATGAAGACAATGTAACAGTATTATCTTTATCCAATTTAATTGTAACCCCTTGAGGAATTTTTACTGTGTAAATAATTTTTTCTTTTTCCATATCTCTCACATCTTCTACCAATTAATATATAAATGCCACTAGTCTTCCACCTAGGCCTTTTTTCTTTGCATCAATTTGTGTCATTACACCTTGTGATGTTGAAACAATAATTATACCAACATCTCTTGCAGGTAAATATCTTTTTTCATATTTTTCAAAATCTGTTGTTTTTACAGCAAATCGTGGTTTTATTCCTTTACAAGTATTAATTTTTCCATTCAGGTTTATTTTGTATGAAATTATTCCATTATTATCATCCATTTTATAATCTTCAATATATTCATTTTGTTTTGCAATTTTTAATATTTCTCCTAAAAATTTTGATGCAGGTTTTATCATACATTCTCTTTTAGAAGCTAATTCCGCATTTCTAATAATAGTAAATGCATTCATTATTGGATCATTCATACTCATACTAACACCTAAACCTTAAATTCCAAATATAATTGATTAAAAAATTTAATCAAATTTTTTAAATCCTAACCTCTTTGCATTATCTTTAAAACATCTTCTACAAATATTTAAACCATATTTTGATACAAATCCTTTTCTTGTTCCACAAATTTTACATACTTTATCATTATTTCTTTTACCAACTTTTTTCTTTTGGTGTTTATCAACGATTACAAGTGTGTGTTTTTCTTTTACTGGTATGTAATCCCGTCTATCATCTTTCTTAAAATTTTTATTCATTTAATTCAACCCCAATAGATTTTACAAATTCTTGTGCTTCTTCTTTTGTAACTCTTTGTGCTTTTCCAACAACTGATTGTTGAATTTTTCGTCTTTTTATTCTATATCCTTTTTTTTGTAATGATACTAAAACATCAAATCCCATTATTCCAAGTTTTGGATCATATTTTACACCTTGCAAATCAATTTGTTCTTTTACACCGAATGCAAAATTCCCATTATTATCAAAACTTTTTTTAGCAATTTTATTTTCTTTTGCATATAAACATCTTTTTAAAAAATCCATAGCAGGTTGTTTTCTTAGAGTTATTTTTAATCCAAGTGGTACACCAGGTCTTACTCCCCAAAGAGGAATTCTTTTTTCACTGAATGTTTTTATTGCTTTTCTACCAGTAATACTTTCAATTATTTGAACTGCTCTTTTCATTCTTTCTGGTTCTGGGCCAACACCCATACTAACAACCACTTTTTCTATTAATACATCATTCATAATTACACCCTAAGTTTAAATATTTAATACTGATTCTTTTTCTCCAATAACCATTATATAATCAATTATTGTTTCAAATGATTGATCATTTTGTTCAACTTTAACCATTTTACTTTTATTCATTGATCCTGGAATTATTTCTTTTAAAATTCCTTTTTGACCAGAATGAATTCCATCAGTAATATATACTACTGCTCCAATTTTTGCAGGAAGAATTTTTTTAATTGATTTTTTAACCAAATCAATTACTAATGTATCCCCAACTTTTACGTCATTTGTTAAAAATACTCTTCCATCATTTGTTGTTATTTGAACACCTTTTGTAGTCATCTTTTTTATTACTACTTTTGAAAGTTTTTCTGTTAATTTATCTTTTAATTCTTTTAAAACAATTCGTCGTTTTTTATCAAAAACAACTAAATAATTTAATTTTTGTTTTTCAATTTCAATAATATCAAATAATCCTACACCAAATCTATATTCTTTCACAATTTGGTTATTAACTTTAACACCATCATCATTAAGAATCATTTTTACTTCTCTAATTGATTTTGCAAGTTTTAAATAATTTCTTAAAATTATTCCTATTGGAACTGAATCAACAGCTTTGTGTGCACCTGCAACTGGTTTAACAGTCCAAACATTTTCTTTTCTATTAATGTTTACTGTACTTGGCGCATTTAATGACTTTAGTTTTGTTGTTCTTCCTTTTTTACTCATATTTTATCAACTCTTAAAACCTTTTTTTATCTGTTTTATCAACATCAATTACTAATAAATTTGAAGGTGCAATTAAAACATTAAATTCTGTCCCATTACTTTTCTTTCTAACAATTTTTTCAATTGTAACTTTGAAAACAGATTTATCAATCGATAATATTTTACCTTCTTTTCCTTTAAATTGTCCTCTTAAAACTTTCACTTTATCATTTTTTCTTAACTTAATTGATCTTTTTTTAAGTTCTTTTTGTAATTTCTCATCTAAATGTGCAGACATTTTTTTTGCTTTCATATGCAGTGGCATAGTGATTAAACTTTTTCTTTGTTTTTTTGGTTTTTTTGATACCATATTTTTCCCTCAATTTTTTATAAATTTAAACTACACTTGCGGCTTTTCCAGCAATTTTTGGAAATCTTTCTCCAACTTCTTTTGCTACGCATCCTTTTATTTCACTTGCTTTTGGAAGACCTTCTTTATCAACTAATACTACAGCATTATCTTCAAATCTTACTCTCATACCATTAGCTCTTCTATATTCTTGTCTTGTTCTTACTACAACAGCTCTTTCAATTTTTCCTCTCATTTCAGGTTTTCCTTTTTTAATAACAACATTAACTAATGATCCAATTCCAGCTTTTGGAATTCCTCTTTTTCGTGTTTTATTATTAAATACTGAAATAATATAAACTTCTTTTGCACCACTATTGTCTGTACAAAATAAATGTGATTTTAATGTAACTGCACCACTATTATTAATACTCATTGCTTTCATTGTGCATCACCAGCTTTTTTTATTATTTCAATTACAATAAAACTTTTTGTTTTTGAAATTTTTCTTGTTTGACCAATTTTTACAATATCGCCTTCTTTTGCATTAATTGATTCTGGGTTATGTACATGTATTCTTGATTTAACTTTTTTATATCTTTCATATTTACTAACATAATGGATTATATCTCTTTCAACAGTAATTGTTTTATTTGATTTTGCTGAAACAACTTTTCCTTGAAAAATGTTTCCTCTTACTGAATAAATTTTTTCATTTTTTGGTGAAACTTCAACAATTTTTTTTGCTTTTGTTGATTTCTTTGCAACTTCTTTTTTTTCAACCATCATAATCACCTAATTTTAACTCTATCTTCGGGTCGTTTTAAAATATCCTTTCCTTTTATAACAACCAATTCATTAATATCAAATTCAAAATCACATTCTATTTTTGGAAGGATAACAATTTTTTCACCTTGCAAAATTTTTAATGTGTTTTTTGTTTCATCAATCACCATTCCATTTAATCCTATTCTTTTTTTATCTGTGCTATTAACAACTTTTAATTTCAATCCGATTAATTCGTGATTTGAAATATTTTCTTTGTTAATCTCATAATTTTTTCCTTTTAACATAAACCTCAATTTATCCATCAATCAATTCTTTTTTATATCCTTTCTGTATTAAAAAATTTTTTACCTTGTCTTTGTGTGTTCCTTGTAATTCTATAATATTATCTTTTACCGTTCCACCACACGCAAACTTTTGTTTCATTTCTTTTCCTAAATCCTTACTTTCATTTTTATTATTTATTCCAGTTACTATTGTCATAAATTTTTTAAATCTAATTCTTTTTACCTCTATTTTTATTTTTTGTTCAGACTTATTGATATCACTAATATCAAACAAATCTTTTGGCAATCCACTAATTTTATCAATTTCTTGCATTAATATCTTTTCCTCAGTTTTTAATTTCCTTTTCTTTCAAACTTAATATTGTTAAAATTCTTGCAATGTCTCTTCTTAATTTTTTTATTTTTCCTGGTTTTTCACTTTTTGTTCCAGCTGAAATTGTTGCTCTTTCTTTTAATAATTCTTGTTTTAATTCAACAGCTTTATTTGTTAATTCTTCTTTACTAAGTGAATTTATTTCTTTTATTTTTTTTGCCATATTTTTCACCATTTATTTATTCTTTTTTTTCTTCTACTGATTCTAAATTATTATCTTTAACTTCTTCACTAACAACTTCTTTTTTTTCTTCTGTTGATTTTAATACTTCTTTAACTTCTTCAACATCTTCTTTTTTTTCTTCTTTAATTACTGTATCATTCTTTTGTTCTTGTTCTTGTAATTTTAATGCTTTTGCATTTTTTACTACTTCATTAACATTAATTTTATCAGGGAAAATAACATTTGGATGTATTATACTTAATTTTATTCCAATTGCACCCGCTTTAGGATATGCAGCTACTTTGGCAGTATCAACAAATTTTGTTTGATATCCAATTTTTTTCATATATCCAATAGCAATTCTTTGTTTTCTTTTTCTTCCACCTTTTCCAGATAATTTTCCTTTAACAACTAATTCTACACCTTGTGCATTTGCTGACATAATATCTTTAATAACTCTATAAGCAACACTTCTCCAAGAAAATCCACCTTGAATCATAGAAGCCATTTTTTCTGCAATTATTCTTGCATTTAAATTTGCATCTTTTAATTCTTGAATTTCTATTTGAGGATTATCAATATTATATTTTTTTGATATAACTTCAGTTAATTCTTTAATTGTTGATCCATTTTTTCCAATTGCCATACCAGGTTTTGCAACATGAAGAACAATTCTTGTTACTAATGGTGTCTTTATAATATCAAGTGCATTGAATCCAGCTCTATCTAATTTTTTAGATAAATAATTTTCAAGTTCCATTTTATTATAATTCTTTTTTATAAATGTTCTTTCAATCATGCTTTCACTTCCGATACGATTACTTCAATGTGTGTTGCATTTTTTCGTCTTGCTTTTCCACCAATTTTTCCTTTTGATTGATGACTATATCTTGAAACACCTTTTGATGCAAATGCATGAATAATTGTTAAATTTTCATCTAACCCTTTAAAATCTGCATTTGATTTTACTAATTCAAGTAATTTAATAAATTCACTAATTGTTTTTTGAGGGAATCTTCCTGATTTAGAACCATTTTTTGCATCCCCTTTTCTATGAGCTACTTTCTTATTATACATTTTTAATGGTAAATACTCTTCATGATTAATTATTCGATTCATCCAGTCAATTACTTTATCTACATTTAATCCTTTTATTTGATTACATATTTCTGTAGAATATTTTAAAGATATGTTTGCATTAGTCATTCTTGCCTTTGCAATTTTTGAATCTTTTCCAACATCTGCTTGATAATTTTTTTTGCTCATAATCTCACTTACCATCATTTATTTTATCTTGCTGTTATCGCAGTTGAACTTCTTGTAGCTCCAATTCCTGCTTTTCCGTGTCTTAATCTTTTTCTTGTAAATGCAAATTCACCTAAATAATGCCCAAGCATTCCTTCAGTAATTTCAACTTGTTCAAATCCATTTCCTTTATGAACTGAAAACTTAATTCCAACCATTTTTGGAATTACTATTAAATCTCTACTGTGAGTTTTAAGAGGTTTTGGATTTTCTTTTCCTTTTACTTTTTCAATTCTTTTTAACATTTTTTTGTCAAAACCTTTTTTCAATGATTTTCTTGCTCTTGAAGTGCATAATTCTGCAAATTCTTCAATCTTCATTTCATTTAATTCACTTAAAGATTTACCTCTAAATGAAAATTCTTTTTTTGCCATATATCATCACTCACATTTTAATTCTAATTTTTCTTTATTCTTCCAGTTCTCTTTGAACCAATTGCACCAACTTTTCTTCCAGGAGGAGCATTTCTTGATGTACTCTTTGATTTACCAGGATGATGTTGAGATCCACCAAATGGATGATCAACAGCATTCATTGCAACACCTCTAACATTTGGCCAAAATTTCTTTTTAGCTTTCATTGCAAAGAATTTATTTCCTGCTTTAACGAATGGTTTTTCACTTCGTCCACCGCAAGATACATTCCCTATTGATGCTTTTACAGTCAATGGTAAACTTAATAATTTTCCAGAAGGCATTTTTATAATTGCCTTTTTACTATCTTTTGAAACTAATAATGCATAACTTCCAGATGTTCGCACTAATTGTCCGCCATCTCCAGCTACTCTTTCAATATTATATATTGGACATCCTTCAGGGATTTTTTCAAGTAATGTTATATTTCCAATATTTGCTTCTGCATCTGGTCCGTGTGAAATTTTTTGACCTAAATAAATTCCTTCTCCAGCAACAACATATTCTTTATCATTATTATCAAACGTAATTTCTACAATAATTGCATCTCTTCCAGATTCTTTAATTAAATCAGTAACTTCACCTTTCATTGTACCTTCAATATTAATATATTTTGAATCAATTCCAGTTAATTTTGCTTTGAAAGTACTTGTACCTCTTCCTCGTCTTTGTGAATATAATCGTTTTCCCATTTTCTCACCAATTTATTATTTATAATACTCCTAGTTTTGCTGCAATTTCTTGTGCTTTGTATTCTTTTTTCAATTTAATAATTGCTTTTTTTCTTCCTTTTCTATCTCTTATGATATTAACATATTCTACTTTTACTGGGTACATTTCTTCAAATATTTTTTTAACTAATTGTTTATCAGATGTATCTGAAACAACAAATGTTAATTTATTTTCAGCATCAATCATATTAACTGCTTTTTCTGAAATTAATGGATATAAGATTATATCTAAATTATCAAGTGTTGCATGAACTGAAATATCACTTACAACTTTTTTTGTAGAAGTTTTTTTTGCTTCTTTTGCAGCTACTTTTTTTTCTTCTTGAAGTCTTTCTTCATTAGCTTTTTGCTTTTTTTCTTCTTCGTTTAATTTTACCATAATCATCACTTAATTTATTTTTTTACAACTTTTTTTTCTTTTTTTATTACTGCTTTAACTTCTTTTTTTGCAGAAGTTTTAACTTCAACCATTTTTTCTTTATTTAATTCTTCAATTGCACTTTTTGTCCAAACAACAAGTCTTCCAGCTTCTGCACCAGGAGCTAGTAATTCTACATTTAATGAATTAATAGTTACTGCGTCAACACCAGGTAAATTTCTTGATGCTTTTAAAATAGGAGAATTTTTTTGAGTTACAATTAACACACTTTTCTTTTGTTTTTTTGTTCTTCCTCTTGTTTTTCCTCTTCCAGCTCTTCTTCTTATTTTTGATTTAGCATTCTCTAAATCTTTTCCAATTCCAATTTTATTTAATATTTCTACAACTTCTTTTGTTCTTGAAACATCTTCAAAATTATCTTCAATTACAATTGGTAAACTATTTTCAACAATGAATCTTTTGTTTACTAATTCTTTAACAGCTGTTGCTGCAATTGCACTATTAAGTGCTAATCTTTTTTCTTTTTTATTTATTTCTTCAGCAATAACTTTTTGTACTTTTGGAGGGTGTGCTCTTCGTCCACCAACTGCTTGAGGAACTAATGCTACTCTACCATATAATAAGTGTTGTCTATTTGTTAATCTTGGAAGTCTTGCTTTATTAGTGTTGATTGTTCTATCAGCAGTAGATTTTCCTCTTACACCAATATATCTTGCCGTATTTTTTAATCCAGCTCTTGGATCATTCCCTTTTGGTTGCATTCTTTTTGATTGTATTGATAATACTGCTCTTCTAATTAAATTTGGATTGTACGCAGTTTCAAAAACACTAGGTAATTTCACAGTATTTTTTGAAGATCCATCAATTGTGTAAACTTTTGCTTCCATAATTCATCCCTTACTTTTTCTTAATTAAAATTTTTTCAATTGTTTGCATTTGTACACCTTTAATTTTCAAAGGTCTTTGTGATTTTCTAAATGCAATACATCTTTTTGCTGGTCCAGGTATTGAACCCATAATAAGAATATATTTTGTTTTAACAGGACCATAATTTATGAATCCATTAATACCATTTATTTTATCTAAATCAGTTGAAATTAATCCAAGTTTTTTACTAAATTCTGTTCTATTGTGATATCCCATTTGTCCAGCTCTAGGTACAGTCCACATTACTGTGTGTGGGTGCCATGGAGAAATTGAACCAACAATTCTTCTTTTCTTTGCTTTTGGTCTTTGTTGTTTTACGTTAAATCTTTTAATTACACCTTGGAATCCTTTTCCTTTTGTAACTCCTTTAACATCTAAATATTCTCCTTCGCCAAATACATCTTCAACATTAATTTCTTTTCCAAGCATTTCTTTTGCAAATTTTAATTGTTCTTCTTTATTTCCACCAATAAATAATTCTGTAATATCAGGTGTTTTTTTGAAACCAATTTTTGATGCTTGTGTGTTAACAAGTAATGTAAAATATTCAATATCATTTAATTCTTTATGTAAATCATCAACAGTATATTCTTTTTCTTCTGTTTTTTTAGAATCAGCTTTTTTATTTTTTTCAGATTTTGTTTTAAAATTATTAATTTTTCTTAAAATTTCTTTATCAAAATTAGGTGCTAATACATCAGTCATTGGATTAAATCCAATTTCTGCTTTTTCATAAGCTCTAATACCCATCACTTTTAATGCAGGGCACTCAACAACCGTTACAGCAGTAACAATTTCTTGTCCAAACGATGGACTATTTTTGTGATTGTTTACTCCACTAACTTGAATCATACCAACTTTATATCCTAAAAAAGATAATGCTTTCGCTTGATCACTACTAGCTTTAATTGATGGAGTTTCTTTTCTAACTCTAACTCTTGGATAGAATGCTAAAGATCCTCTTCTAGGTGCGTTATAACTTGCCATTTTTCATCACTTTATATCATTTAAAATCTCTATATTTTTTACAATTATAATATAGACACTATCAAAAACCAGTTAGGTATTTGCTCTCAAATTCACCAGACTTTGAAAGTAGTGTACTTTATTAAAATTATAACTTAATTATAATAAATAAATTTGCATAAGAAAGCTTTATAAATGCAACTGAAAGAGCATCAATTTTCTTATTCAAATTTAATATCTATTAAATTTAATTTTTTTATAATTATTAATTTAATTAATAATTATGATTGAATAATAATGAGTATTTTACTCATTATTACATATTATTTAATTTTATTTTATTACTTATTTTTTATATTTATTTTTGCCAATTTTCTTGTGGTCTTTTTGGTTCTTTATTTAATATTACTATTGCAACAACTATTACTAATAGTATTACTGCAATCCAACCAAATGTCCCAAATAAACCAAATAATCCAACTAATGAATCTGATCCATTATTGTTTACTGAAAAATCTGTTTTTATTTCTTGTCCATTTGAAGAAAATATTACAGACCCAGTATTTGAGGGATTACTCATTTTATTTAAAACCATTTCAACTGTGTTTGTTCCTGATGTAATTGTTAATGGTTTATCATCAGTTGACCAACCAGTTGCATTTAATTTTAATGTTCCAATAAACATTTTTGATGCAGGGTTGTTAAATTCTACTCTTAATTTTGTTACCCCATTATCTGTTATTACACTTGTTTTTATTGAAACAGAAGATAAATTGCCTGTTGCATTGTTATATATGTTTACTCTTGTTGGTTGATATACGCATCCCTCAACAACTGGTCTAAAAGACACTTCTCCACTTGAGTATGCTAAAGCTACAGAAACACTTCTTGATAAAGATGAATTTTCTGGTAGTGAAATTACTGTTGGAGATACATCTAAATTTGATTCAACATATATGTCTGCTCGTTTATTTGTTCCATTAGTTATTGTTAATGGAATAGTTCCAAAATTTTCAATATTTAAAACTGATGGAGCAGTTAATACAAATGAATTACAATTTGTTTGTACTTCATTACTGTTTAAATAAACTTTAAATGTTTTTTCTTTTATTGCATTATATTCACAAGTTTTTCCATCACTAAATCTTCCTTTGATTCTAACTGTGTTTTCATAATTTCTAGTATCTGATGTATGTGGAGCTTTTGCTTCAATTACAAAATTACTTGATTCATAAGGGTATGCATATTGACTATAATATGATGATTTCAAATCAATACCATTACTTGTTAAATCTACACCAGTTATTTCAAATCGTTTACTTGAATTATTTTTAATGTAAAAAGTTTCTTTTTGTGTATTTCCAGAATCAACTGTAAAATCACTTCCACTAATTGTTATATTACTACATTCTGAATCATAATATGGGCCACTATTACTTCTTACAGCAATTGAAAATGTTTTTTGTCCAATTTCATAAAATGAACAATATTTTCCATCCAAATATCCTTGAACAGCAAATGTTGCTGATAATGATTTATCAGATGATGTATAATTTGTTGATACTTTTACTTCAACATCTTTTGAAGAGTTTGAATAAATTGTATTTCCACTATAATATGAATTTATTGTATTAATTAATGAATTGTATGTTGTTACATCCACTTTGTTTATTTCAAATCTTTTATTTGTATTATTAATTATTCTAAATGTTTTTGATGATGTTGAATTACTATTCATTGTAAAATCAGAAGTCGAGATAGTTATACCTGAACAATTTCCACTCGAAGATACATTTACATAAGAAGTTAATTCTTGTACTGTTCCATAATTACTTTGAATATAAGAAATTATTTTGTATTCACTATAATTATTAGATACACTAAATGCTCTTGACCATGTTTGTGTTATGAACCGATTACTTAAATATTGATAATTTGATGATGTTTGAGAAACATAAGACCAGTCAGATCCATTCCACCTATAAATTTTTGAATAACTATTTAATTGAGATGAACAATCTCCAGAATAATCTCTTACATCAAGTTCTAATTTTATATCTATATAATCTCCACTTGATGCATTTATTTCATTTGAGTAAGACCCATTTTGTGTTCTTACATAAGCTTGCGCATCATAAAAATCTATCCAACATGCTGCCGACACATTCATTGCTACAATAAGTAAAATTGTGGCAACCAAAAATATATTTATTAACTTTTTCCAGTTCATAAATTAATCACCTTAAGCATCTTTTATAAAAGAAGGTTTAAAAAGGTTACTTTTTTAACCGGAACAAGTTAATTTTGGTTGATTTTAGTAAATTAAAAAATAAAATTAACAATAGATTAACAATAATAAGTTAAATAAATTGAATTATTAGCAAATTAAAAAACAAGATCAAAATAAATTAAATAAAAAAATTAGATTAAAAATAAAAAAAAGTTAAGCAATTGCTTAACCTTTAATTAGATTTACATTACAGGCAATATTGATGACATTACTGGTCCAGCAACCATTAAAAATAAACCAACAAATATAGTCATAACAATTGAAATAACTAAAAGTACAATAGCCATTGAAATTGCCACTGATTTAATTAATTGTTTATTATCAAATGAATAAATTGTTTTTAGAACAGCCCATTCAATATAATATATAAACATCATAAATGCAATAGCTAATGGATATAATACTAACAATACAACAACCATCATAATTAAACTAATTATTGCTGAAAGAACTGGCAATACAGTTGTAATAAGTCCTAAAACCACCATGCCAATAATAACAACTACTAAAAAAATCGCTAAATAAACCATTATTGGAAGAGCAATAACAGATAACTTATAAACTTGTTCTGAAAATGAAACTTTTGATCCAGCAAGTTTTGCTCCAATAAAGAATACAAAATTTCCAACAATTATTGCAATTGACCCAACAATAGCTACTAATAAAACCATAACTACTGCGCTAATTACTCCAGCAACTATATTCCCAGTAAATATACTTCCAATTATTGTTAGTAATGCCATTAAAATAACTCCAACCATTGGAACCAGCAAATAATTTTTTAACCCAGCAAGAATACCTTCATTTTTTACTGAATTAATTAAATTTTCAGGTTCAAATATTTCTTTTAAATAAAATTCCATTTAATCACCTCATGATTATTATAAAGATATTCAAATGACTATTTAAACATTATTGCCGATAAAATAACCGGCAATTGACTAAAGAATAGATTAATCTAAAAATAGATTTAATTAAATTAAAACTAAAATCCTTTCCAATTAATAATTGGTTTAATTTGTTTAATTATTTTAATTGATTCTTTTTGATTTGATAAAACTTCATCTATTTTTTTATATGCGTTAGGTGATTCATCAATAGTTTCATTTCGCACATTAGCAACAATTCCTTTCATTTGTTTTTTAAAATCAAATAAAGAAATTGTTTCTCTTGATTCTTTTTTTGATTTGCTTCTTCCAGCCCCATGACTTGAAGAATATAAAAACTTCTTACTACCTTTCCCTTCTATTAAATATGTTCCATCACACATGTTTGCAGGAATCACACCCTTTTCACCTTTTTTTGCAGGAGTTGCACCTTTTCTATGAATAAAAAATTTTCCTTCTCTAATTACATGATTATGATTTTTATTTGCAAAAAGCACATAGTCAATTTTTTGATTAATTATTTTTTCAATTCCTTTAATCACCATTTTGATTAATTCCATTCGATTTAAAAGAGCAAAATTTAAACAAAAATCTTGAGCTAATAAATATTCTTTTCCAATTTTTGAAGAACTTTTTAATGGAAAAACATCTTCAACATGTTCAGTTTTAATTTTTAAAAGATTTTGTTCTTTTGATCTTTGCATATAATGTTCTGCTACTTTGTGACCCACATTTCTTGACCCCACATGAACAATTAAATAAATATCTTTTTTATTTTCACCAATTTCTATAAAGTGATTTCCTTGACCCAGTGTGCCAAGATTTGATTTTGCTCTTCTTTTTAACCAATTAAACAAATCAGAATCAATTTTATTTTCAAGTGATTTTAAAATTTTAGAAAATTCTTCTTTTGTTTCTTTTGAAATTTGATTTTCAGAATGAAGTTTACCTAAACCCATCGGAACAGTCAAATTTATTTCATTAAAAATTTTTTTTTCATTTTTTTTAATTAAAGAAAATAAATTTGAATTTTTTACATCAATCAATTTTTTGTTTTTTTCAGTTTTGATATTTTTTAATTTTAATTTAACTGCAATTACACCACACCCAACATCATATCCAACAAAAGATGGCACAATACAATCTTTTGTTTTTATTACTGATCCAATTGGCGCAACATAACCTAAATGTGCATCTGGCATTAATGCACTATCAACAACAAAATCATATTTTATAGCATTTTGAAATTGATTAAGTGTAACTTCATCAAGTGACTTAACAAATATTTTTGCTTTTTGTAATTTCATAAATATAAATAGTTTAAAAGAATATAAAAATAATCGGTTTGATAAAATATGAAAGAAAAAAGAAAATTTTTCAGACTAAAAAACTGTCCTAAAAGCCAACCATCATTTAGGCGACTGACGACGCATTCAAAAAATGCACCAGAAAAAAATAAAAAACTGTCCTAAAATAAGTGAATTTATTTGATTATAATAAATATTTTCAAAAATAATTTTAATAATTTATTAAATTTTAAACAAATAATATGCAACTC
>JAQUZG010000004.1:40826-47540 GCA_028691435.1 Candidatus Iainarchaeum sp. | reverse complement strand
TAATTTTTGAATTCAATTTCTAAATGAATTTCTTCTGGGATGTCTACTCTCATAATTCTTTTTAAAGTTCTTTCATCTGCTTGTACATCTAAGATTCTTTTATGTAATCTCATTTGCCATCTTTCATAAGTTTCAGATCCACCACCACAAGGACTTTTTCTTGTAGGGATAATTAGTTTTTTTGTAGGTAATGCTATTTTTCCAGAATGTTTTGCGCCTGTTCTTTCAGCAACCTCCAAAATTTTGTTACAAATATCGTCTAAAACTTTATAGTCTGAACTTGATAAAGTTATTCTTGCTGTTTGCATAATCATTCCTCCGATTTAACATTTTCCTACTTTATAAATTTAAAGGATGTAAGGAAAAACCCTTACACCCGATTTTTAATTATTCATTTATTTATCTTTTTTCTACATCTAAAATTATTCCAGCCGCAACTGTTTGACCCATATCTCTGATTGCGAATCTTCCCATTTGTGGGAATTCAGAGAATTTTTCAGCACAGATTGGTTTTGTTGGAGTAATTTTTACTATTGCTGCATCTCCAGCTTTTAAGAATTTTGGATTTTCTTCTAATACTTCACCAGTTTTTGGATTCAATTTCTTTTTTAATTCTGTTAAAGTCATTGAAACTTGTGCTGTGTGTAAGTGGAATACTGGAGTGTATCCAACAGGTATTGCTGTTGGGTGGTTTAATACAACAATTTGAGCAGTAAATGATTTTACTACTGTTGGTGGATTTGTTACTGGTCCAACAACATCTCCTCTTGCCATATCTTCTTTTCCAAGTCCTCTAATTGAGAAACCAATATTGTTTCCAGGTCTTGCTTCAGTTAATTTTTGGTGGTGTTCTTCCATATCTTTTACTTCACCAGTTTTTCCTGAAGGCATTACAATTACTTGTGTTCCTGATTTTAATATCCCTGTTTCTACTCTTCCAACTGGAATTGCTCCAACACCTTTAATTGAGTAAACATCTTGAATTGGGATTCTTAATGGTTTATCAACTGGAGCTGGTGGTGCAGTTAAATCATCCAAAGTATCAAGTAATGTTTTTCCACTATACCATGTCATTTTTTCAGATTTTTTAACAACGTTGTCTCCCATCCATGCAGATATTGGAACAACTTTTATGTTATCAGCTTTATAACCAACGCCAAGTAACATTTTTGTCATTTGTTCTGAAACTTCTTTAAATTTAGCTTCATCATAATTTATTTCATCCATTTTGTTAATTGCAACAATAACTTGCTTTATACCCATTACTTGAGCTAAGAAAGCGTGTTCTTTTGTTTGAGGTTGTGGCCCTTCTTTTGCAGCACATACAATTACAGCTACATCAGCTTGACTAGTTCCAGTGATCATGTTTTTTACAAAATCTCTGTGTCCAGGAGCATCAATAATAGTGAATTGGTGTTTCTTTGCATCAAATCTTTTATAAGATACATCGATTGTTACCCCTCTACCTCTTTCTTCTTTTGAATTATCTGTCGCATAAGCGAAAGCAAATGTTCCTTTACCTTTTTCTTTTGCAATTTCTTCAAGTTTTCTATAATCTTGTTCAGAAAGTGCTCCTCCGTCATAAAGTAATCTACCAACAGTAGTAGATTTACCATGATCAACGTGACCTATGAATATTACATTAATTAATTCTTTATCTGCCATAATTACACCTCTAATTTAACACTATGGAGTCAGCTAATAAGCTCACCTTATTCAATTTGCATTTAAAAAGCTTTTTAAAGGTTATCATTAGATAAAGAATTAAATCACTAAATTTATTTATTGTTTAGATATATTTATTAAAATAAAATTAAGTTAATAATAATCCACAAAAATAATTGCATAAGATAATGAAAAATAAATGTTGTTTAAGATAATATAAATAAAAATTAAAATTAATAATCTTCCAACAAATAATAATTGTTCTCACAATATAAAAAATTAAATCAATATTTATAATTTAATAAAAAATAAATTAAATATGTGCATTAGTAATAATAGGAATCTAAAATCATAGTTAATAAATTTTAGTTAAGATATAATTTAAAAAAATTAATCTAAAAAAATAAAAAATTAGTAACAATTGTTACTAATTAAAATTTGTTATATTTATTCAATGAAGAATTGCCATGATTTTACTTCGTCAGGCATACCTTTTCTTTTTCTTATTTCTGCAACAATTGAATTTTGTAAGTCGTTTGGTAATTTTTCATAACCATAATACTCAGCAGTCCATACAGCTCTACCTTGAGTTGCACTTCGCATTGCACTTGAAAATCCAATTAATTCTTTTACTGGAGCTTTTCCAATAATTACTGAAGAATCCCCTTCAGTTCTCATTTCAGTTATTTGTACACGTCTTGAACCAAGTTCTCTTGTAGCAGATCCCATTTGATCTTCAGGAACAGTTACAGATAATAATTGTTTTGGTTCATAAAGTTCAGTCCCAGCTTGTAACATACAAGCATAAACCCCTCTTGTAATAGCAGGTAAAACTTGTGCTGGCCCTCTATGGATTGAATCTTCGTGTAATGTTGCATCTTCAAGTTCAAACAAAATTCCTTGACATTTTTCTTTTGCAAGAGGTCCTTCATTTGTAGCATCCATGAACCCTTGAACAACTAGTTCTCTAATTTCATTAAGTGCTTGGATACCTCTTGTTTTATCAACTAATGCACAATTACCATTAATTGCCCAAACTTTTCTTGATGTATCAGTATCAAATCCAACTTTTTTTAATTTTTCAATTGATTCAGTGTGTTTTGGTTTAATTTTTCCATCAATCAAACCTTCACTTAATTTATCAAAAATTTCTTGAGGGATTTTAGATACTCTAATTTTGAATTTATTGTGTTTATTTGGAGATTTTGCTTCAAGTACTTCACTTGCTCCTTTAATCCCTTCATGATAAACAACAATTGGTTGAGAAACTTGTACATCTAAACCATAAGTGTTTTTTATTCTATAAACATTTACTTCTAAATGCAATTCCCCCATCCCTGAAAGTAAGTGTTCCCCAGTATCTTGATTAATTGTCGCTTGTAAATTTGGATCTTCTTTTGATAATTTTTTTAATGCTTCAATTAATTTTGGTAAATCTTTTGGATTTTTTGCTTCAATTGAAACAGTCATTACAGGTTTTACATTACTTAAGAATGATTCAAATGGTTCGATTTCATTTGTTGAAATTGTTTCACCAGCATAAATATCTTTTGCACCAACAATTGCTGCAATGTTTCCTGCTTCAGCTTTTGCAATATTAACAAAATCATTACTCATATAAATTCCAAGTTTTTGAACTTTTATTATTTGACCATTTGACGCAAGTCGCACTTGATCACCAGGTTTAAGAGTACCAGAATATATTCTTCCAGTAGCAACATCCCCAGCATGTGGGTCAACAGAAACATCAGTTATAACCATAGATAATGGTGCTTTATCATCACAAGCAACCATTGATTTACCAGTTTCTGTTTCAACATCTCCACCCCAAATTCTTTTAATTCTATAATTTTGTGCTTTTAATGGTGATGGTAAGTGTTCAAGTACCATTTGTAATACAACTTCATGTACAGGAGAAACTTTTGCAAGTTCGTCTTGTTTTTCATCTTTCATATATTGATATACTTGTTTAAAACTAACACCTGATTTTTGCATATATTTTGCAGAAACGGCCCATTTCTTTTTTGCTGATCCGAATGCAACATTTCCTTTTGCAATTCCAACTTTCCATTCTTCTTTATATTGTTCAGGAGCATTTCTTTCAATTAATGTATTTACATTTGCAATTACTTTTACAAATTTTTCTTGCATTTGTTCTTCTGTTGCATTTAATTCAGAAATAATTCTATCAACTTTATTTATAAATAACACAGGCCTAACATATTCTCTTAATGATTGTCTAATTACAGTTTCTGTTTGAGGCATTATTCCTTCAACAGCATCAACAACTAAAATTACTCCATCAACAGCTCTCATCGCTCTGATTACTTCCCCTGTGAAGTCTACGTGTCCAGGAGTATCAATTAAATTAACTAAATTTTTCTTTCCTTCCCAATCAAATGCTAAAGATATGTTTGCAGCATTAATTGTAATTCCTCTTTCTTGTTCTTGATCTTCATAATCCATCATTTGTACTTTTCCACTTAAGTCAGAATTAATTAATCCTGCTGCGGCAATCAATGCATCACTTAATGTTGTTTTACCATGATCAATGTGTGCAACTGTTGCAATATTTCTTATATTTTCTCTAGTAGTCATCAGTTTTTCAACTAATGCAACCATATCTTCTCTTCGTCCCAAATTACTCACCTTTAAAAAATTTTAGATTAAAAATCGTGCTAAAAACACGGCTCTAATTAAATAAATAACCTTTAGAAAGTATTAATAAATCTTTGCAACGCAAGAATCAAAAAAATAAAAATTAAAATAAAAAAAACTCATTAAAAAAAATATTTAATAGTGTCCTAAAAATAGTGAAATTTTATTGAATAAAAAACAAAAAAAAAACAGAAATAAAAAATTATACTAAATAAAAATAAAAAAAATAGAAATAAAACATCACATTTATCGTGATGCTTTTGCTACTCTTTCAACTTCATCTCTTCTTTTAATTGCTAAACTTTTATTATCATTAGCAGCAGCAGAGATTATTTCTTCAGCAAGTGCTTCACTAGCTTCAGTTCTTGATCTATAAGAATTTCCAAATCCAGCCAATGCAATATTTTTTATTGCTTCATCAAGTCTTTTCATTGGAGATACATCAACAGCAAGTGAATAGATTACTCCACCTCTTCTTACTCTTGTTACATCTTCTCTTGGTGCTGAATTTTCTACAGCTCTAACAAGCATTTGAATTGGATTTTCTTTTGATTTTTCAGCAACGATTGCAAAAGCGTCTTCAACAATTTGCATTGTTTGTAATTTTTTTCCACAACCATTTCTTCCTCTCATAAATTTTCCACTTAATTTTCTTTTTCCTTGCCCACTTCTCATAGATTTGTTGATTAATCTTTCAACTACATTGATATTTATTTTTGCAAATCTACCTTGACTTTTTCTTCCAAATGAATGTGGGATAATTACTGGATCTAAATTAATATATTTCATTAAACTTGGATCAGTTACAACCACTTCATCAAAAGACCATTTATTAAATAATTTATAATCCGCGAATGGACTTTTTTTCTTTACAAAAATTGGAGCACCAACAACTTCTTTATTAGTTTCGTGTTGTTCAGCTTTTGTATTAGATAAATTATCTTTTTTTGAAGCAATTTTTTCTGCTTCTTGTTTTGTTTCTTTAATTTCTTTTTTTTCCACAGCCATATTATCACTATCTCTTTGATTTTTCTTTCTTTCCAGTTCTTAACATTTCAATTGAAATCCCATTTACTTTTACAACTCGGTATTTTACTCCCCAAAGGTCACCCATTGACCCATTTTGAGCCCCACCAATACCTTCAACAATAACTTCATCGTGTTCATCAATACATTTAATTGCACCATCTTTTGCAGCTAATGCAGTTAATTCTTTTCCATTTTTAATTAATTGTACTCTAACACATTTTCTTATTCCAGAGTTTGGCTGCTTTGCAGTAACTCCTCTTTTTTCAAGTACAATTCCTCTCCCTTGTGGAGAACCTTCAAGTAAGTCATCACGTTTATTTTCTTTAGCTTTACCTTTTTTCATTACACGTCTGTCTTTTCCTCGCCATTTTTTTCGCTTTCTTTCAAGACTTAATGCTGCAAATTCTCCTTTTCCCATTAACTCACCTTATATCATTTTTTATAGCAAACAAATATAAATCTTCATTTTATTCAATCATTAAATTCATATTATAATTTCTTGATATTAATTCTTGAATTCTTTTTAATCTCGAAAAATTGTTAAAAATTTTCTTTTTATCTTGATTTGATAATTTTAATATCAAATTATTTTTAACATTTTTTTTTGATTCAAGAGTTACATTAAATGTTTGTTCAATAATTTTTTCTGGATTTTCATAAAATCCAATTAACTCTATTTTTTTTTTTAATTTATTTTCAAGATTTTTAACATTAATAGCATTTGATCCAATTGCTTTTCCAAGCAATTTTCCATCTACCATAAATGTTACTATATTGTCTTTGACAATACAATCTTTTGAAGAAACTTTTGAAATTGTTTCAAAAGCATTCATCAATAAAATATCATCCATTGTTAATTTCATTACAAACACTATAATTTATAATCAATTATTTTTTTATTGCTTCAAGAATGTTACTTTTTCCTTCATTAATAACAATCATTGTTGATATTCCAAATGGTTTTCCACAAACACTTCCAAGTTTTAAACCATTTAATTCAAATTCAACTACACCTTTTTTAGAAATGTTTGCTAAATGTAATATTGTTTCTTTTTCTAATTTTGGCACATTATTTGAAATTATAATTAATTTCCCTTCTCCTTTTAATAGAGATTTTTTACATGATTTGTATCCAAACGATACTTCCCCAGTATCAACAGTTCTTCTAATTTCTTTTGCTAAATCCATTTAATATCAGCTCACTTTATTTATTTTAAAAGCTTAAAAATAAGAATTTCTCCTTACTCCGCATAAGCTTCTCAAGGTTAAAATAATTACAATAGTAACCATTTATAAATTCACTGTTTTTGTGAATTATAAAAGTGCATCCATTTTCAATGCAACACACTTCACTTTTTGATT
>JAQUZG010000004.1:34284-40726 GCA_028691435.1 Candidatus Iainarchaeum sp. | reverse complement strand
TTCTCCTTACTCCGCATAAGCTTCTCAAGGTTAAAATAATTACAATAGTAACCATTTATAAATTCACTGTTTTTGTGAATTATAAAAGTGCATCCATTTTCAATGCAACACACTTCACTTTTTGATTAACCTTTTCTAAAAGGTTAATGACATTTATGCCATAATTTTGATTGACCCTTTTCTAAAAGGTTAATGACATTTATGCCATAATTTTGATTGACCTTTTTCTAAAAGGTCACTTCATTAATAATTCAACATTTCCAGTTCCAACTTTTACTGGTTGTCCAACAATTATATTTTCAACAACACCAGTTAAATTTTCAGATTCGCCTCTGAATGCTGCATCAAGTAAATGTTTTGTTGTTTCTTCAAATGATGCTCTTGCAAATGGTGAAGGTTTTAATTTATTGATTCCAGTTCTAACAATTCCTTTAATTTCTCCAGTGAAAGTCATTAAGTCAGCTAAAAGCATTATGTGTCTTACATCAACACTAATTCCATTATCGTCCATAACTTTTTTTAATTCTTGTACAACCAATAATCTTCCAGCTTCAATTCCTAAAATTTTTGATGTTTCAATAATATCATTTGTAAAAACTTTATTTGGATTTACTCCTTCAAGTTTTAAAACTGCTTTTAGATTACTTCCACTTGTTTTAATTACAAATTCTTCTTCATTACCTATACTTTTTTCTTTTACTAAAAGTGTTTTTTCGATTCCTTTAACACCATGAACTTTTTCTTTTAAAACTTTTAATAAACTTTTTCTAACGTTTATTAAGTCGCCTTTCTTTTCAATTTGGAAAAACATTTTATTATCTTTTGTCATTGATTTTAATTCAGATAAACTTGATTTTATTAGTTCAATAACTTCAATCATATCCAAATTTAATGAAGCTAATTTTTCTTTATCTATTTCAATATTTAATTTTAATTCTTCAAAATTTTCATCAAGTTTTACTACATTTTCTACTCTTACATCAATTAATGATTTTGAAAATTTTTCTGCTTTATCTTTATTGTTTTTTAATTCATCATTTAAGTGGATTGTCATTGTTGGATATTTTGCTTTTATTCTAGCATCAACGATTTCTTCCATTCTTTGAATTCCACTTCCAACACTTACTTCCGCAGATCCAGCAAAGTGCTTTGTTCTTAATGTTAATTGTGTTCCTGGTTCTCCAAGACTTTGTGCAGCAACTATTCCCACTGCTTCTCCAGGTTCGACTACTAATTCAGCATATTTATTTAAAATAAAATCAGCAAATTTACTAGTTTCATCTTTAGATAAATTGTACACTTCAGATAATGCAACAATTTCATCCAAAATTTTTTTTGGTAATGGAACTTTTTCCCAAGATCTTTGTTCTGTTTCATAAACCCTTTTGTCTTTTTTCTTTTGTTTTTTCAACTCTGCTTCAATTTTTTCAAGTTCTTCTAATTCAGAAGTTTCTTGTTCAATTTCATCAGTTTCGTCAACAATTTCTTCTTCATCTTCAAGTGGTTCTTCAATTATTTCTTCAACAAAATCCATTTCTTCCTTTACCATGTCTCATCACCAACTTTAAATTTGCTTTTTTAATTTTAAATTTTTATATTCTTCTACAACATCAATACTTTTTCCGTGTTGTGTATTTTTTGGGAATACTCCATCTTCACCATATTGATATTGTATTAGTGCATTTGATGCAGTTCTTACTGTTCCATCAGGAGAAGCAACTAAATCTTTTAATGCATTTGCAAGTCTTCTGTATAAGTATCCAGAAACTTTTGTTGCAACACCAGTGTCCACATCACCTTGTCTTGCACCCATTGAGTGATAGAAATATTCTTTTGATGTTAATCCTTCAATGAATCCGTGAGTGATAAATCCACCAGCCATTAATCCAACATCATTTCTTAGATTTGATGTAACTAAACGTTGAGTGAATCCTTTTTTTGGTCTTCCTTCACGTACAGATGCTTGACCCCAAAATCCTGCAATGTTCATTAGGTTAACTGTTCCACCTCTTGATTTTGCTAAGATCATTGAAATTGTATTTAGTACAAGTTCTTCACCAAGAACATAATCTAATTTTTCTTTTGTTACTTCTTTTTCGATTTTTGATTTTGCTTCAAAAGCAAGTCTTACCATATAAGTTTCAAATGATTCTTCTAAAGTTTTTCCTGGAATAATATCCATTTTTCCAGTTTCATATGACTTTACAAGCGCATTTGCTTTTTCAATAGTTTCTTCAATTAATTTTTCTTTATGTTTTTTAATTTCTGCACTAGTATCATATTCTGATAATGATACAGTCATTCCTTTTGCTGTTAATAATGGCATTACTCTATTTAATTTATGATAGAATATTTCAAGTTCCATTGGGGGATAATCTCTTGCAAGTTTATCAACTAATTTTCCTCGTCCACTACTTAATGCAGCTGCATCAATAATTCCTTGTTTTAATATTCCATTTTCAATTACTACTTTTTGTGCAATTTCATGGTCTACACCAATTTTTTTTAATACACTTCCAGTGAATGATTCAAATTCCATATTCAAATCTTTAGGTAATAATTGTGAAAAAATTAATTTTCCACTATATTTTTTTCCTTTATCAGGTTTTGGTAATTCATTAATACCTAAATCAAATAACATTTGCATTGCTTCAGTTTTATCAAAAACTGTTTGTGGCATTGTTAATGCAAACATTGCTGTTACTCCATCTTCTTGTGGAGCAATTACTGGTGCCCCAAATCTAGGAGAAATTATTTGATCTCTTACAAGCATTAATTTTTCTGCTTCTACTTTTCCTTCTTCTGTTTGAGGAACGTGACAGTTCATTTCATCTCCATCAAAGTCGGCATTGTACGGATGACATACAATAGGATTTATTCTAAATACTTTTCCAGGCATTATTCTTGCTTTGTGAGCCATCATTGACATTCTGTGAAGTGATGGTTGTCTATTGAATAATACTATATCGCCATCTTGTAAATTTCGTTCTATTCTGTATCCAACATCAAGTTCTTCACTAACTTCATCTCTGTTTTCAATACTTACTTTTTTCCTTGATCCATTTGGTCTAATTACATAAACTGGTTTGTCTGATGTTTTTATTTGTTTTTTAGCAGCTGTTAAATTCCATTCAGTAACAAATTCAGGAACTGTTAATTCTTTTGCTGCTTCTTGTGGTATTCCAAGTTCTGAAATATCAATAAATGAATCTGGTACAACAATTGATCTTGCTGCATGATTTACTCTTTTTCCTGTTAAGTTATATCTAAATCTTCCTTTTTTTCCTTTTAATCTTTGGATAATTGTTTTTAATGGTCTTCCACTTCTATGTTTTGCTGGTGGTACACCGGCAGTATTGTTATCAAAGTATGTTGTTACATGATATTGTAACAAGTCCCATAAGTCTTCAATAATTAATTGTGGAGCACCTGCTTCAATATTATCTTTTAATCGCATATTGATTCTCATTACATCAACTAATTTATGAGATAAATCATCTTCACTTTTCATTCCTGCTTCAAGTGTAATTGTTGGTCTAATTGTTACTGGAGGTACTTGTAATACAGTTAAAACGAAAAATTCTGGTCTTACTCTTGAGATTTCATAACCAAGTAATTTTAAATCATTTTCTGGTACTTTTTCTACCCATTCTCTAATTTGTGTAGGATAAATTCTTTCTTTATTATAATAAAAGTTAGTTGGTTTATCAAGAAGAACTTTTCCAACTTCAGCATTACAATGTGGGCATTTTTTTATTAATTTTGATTTTGTCATTATTTCTTTTGAAAAATCTTTTATTTTTCCTTTTGTTTGTTCTTCAAGTTTTGCAATTTCATTATCGTTAATTAAAAGTCTATTACATTCTTTACAAGTACAAGCCATTACAATTTCAAGTCGTCTTCCAAATTCTGAATGAATTACTGGTCTTTCAAGTTCAAGGTGTCCAAAGTGTCCAGAACAATTTTTCATTGTTTGTCCGCAAGTTTTACATTTTATTCCTGGGTTAATTACCCCTAAATGTGGATCCATTAGCCCCCCTTCCATTGGAAAGCCATCTTTATCATAAGTTTCTGGATTTTGAATTTCTATTCCACTCATTTTTCTTATCATTTCTGGACTTAGTATTGTGAAATCTATTCTACCAATTTTTTTCATGATCATTTCTAACACCTTTACCTTTTTTCATTCAAAATTTATAAAATTTATTAATTGCGATTATAAATCGCAATTTTATTATTTTAATTAAACACTTTTAACGTTTAATTTATACTTTATCTACTAATTTTACTTGGGCAAGTATTCCAAGTGCTTTCATTTCATCCAAAAGTAATTTGAATCCATAACTCATTTCTACTGGATATACTGTAGTACCTTTACATATTGGACAATATTTTTTGTGTCGTATATCATCATTTACTGCAATTACTCCACATTTTTCACAAACTAATTCTACTGTTTTATCAGAATCTTCAATTAGTTTTTCTTGTAATAACATTGCAGCACCGTGACCAACAAGTGTTTCACCTTCCATTTCACCAAACCGTAGTCCACCTTCTTTATCTTTTCCTTCAGTCGGTTGACGAGTTAACATTTGTACTGGCCCTCTTGCTCTTGCTTGTAATTTGTGTGCAACAACATGGTACAGTTTTTGAGTTGGAATTATTCCAATAAATATGTTTCCTTCAATTCTTTTTCCAGTTATTCCATCATAGAAGACTTCCATACCATCTTGTCTAAATCCATGTTCATTTAACATTATTTCAAGTTCTTTTTGTGTCATTGAATTGAACGCAGTTCCATCAATTATTTTCCCACTTGCAGCACCTGCTTTTCCAGCAAGCATTTCAAGTAAGTGCCCCATTGTCATTCTTGAAGGTAATGAGTGAGGATTAATTATTAAATCAGGTCTTATACCGTCAATTGTAAAAGGCATATCTTCTTCAGGAACAATATAAGATACTACTCCTTTTTGTCCATGTCTTGATGCAATTTTATCTCCAACTGCTGGTTTTAATGTTGTTCTTACTTTTACTTTTATAAGTCTACTTCCATCTTGAGATTCTGTCATCATTATTGTATCAACAAAACCATTTTTTCTTTTTTTTACTAATACTGAAGAATCTACTCTTTTTTCATCATCTGCTCCAAATTCATTCATATCTTCTAAGAATTTTGGTGGAGCTGTTTTTCCAACTAATGCTTCCCCTTCATTAACTTCTTGTTCAAGTGGAACTAATCCATCAGGACCAAGTTTTGCATAAATGTGTTCTTCAATAAATCCAACTTTTTCTTCTGTTGGAATTTCAAATTTGTCTCTTTGTCCACCAGGATATCTTTGTTCAACAGTTTCATAATTTCTAAAATAACATGCTCTTGCAAGTCCTCTATCTACTGCCCCTTGATTTAAAACTATTGCATCCATTGTATTAAAACCATAATAAGGCATTACTGCCATTACAAAGTTTTGACTTTGTGGGCGTTTATCTAATTCAAGTACATCCATTACTTTTGTTTTTACTATATTTTTTTCTGGATAGTATAATAAGAATCCTTCTGTATCATGTCGCATTTTATAATTTGCTGTCGCAAATCCAATTGATTGTTTAAACATTTTATCTGCGTGTAAAGCTTTTCCAGCCATATCATGTTCAACATAAGGTATTAAACTACTAATTACACTTAAAATTGCAGATCCATTAATTTCTAAATGTGTGTGATTTGAATTTAATTCTGATTCATTTAATGCAACTAATGTGTTTTCTTCTTCTTCTGAATCTAAATATTCAATTATTCCTTTTTCTACAATATCAGAAAATTTTAATTTTCCTTCTTCAACTTGTTTTTTTAATTCAGGAGTGTATAAACTTTTTCCATTTTTTACAACAATTAATGGTCTTTGTAATCTTCCTGCATCAGTATTGATATAAATTTCATTAGTATCTTTGTGATATGCTACATTTACTTCTTTAGCTAACCCACCACTTCTTCTTGCACCAATAGCCATTTCAGTTAATTTTTCAGGATCTTCATGAAAACCAATTAGTCTTCCATTGATATATACTTTTGCAACTTCTACCATTTTTTCACCACACTAAAAATCATTTTAATTTTGTTAAATTTTATATTTTAAAAAATTATAAATTTAATTTATAATTTTTTTAATTTTACTCCTTGTTTGTGTAAGAAATCTTCAACTGGATCTTCTTTTGAATCAGTTGTTACCTCTGCCATAAAGCATAAGTTTTTTACAAGTCCACATTGTGGTCCATCCGGAGTTTCAATGGGATCAAGTCTTCCCCAGTGTGTTCCGTGTACATCACGTGCTTCATAAAGTTCTCTTGTTTTTGATAATTGAGATTTTACTTTTCGCATATCAGAAAGTGGAGATAAATAATTTACTCTATCAAGGAATTTTGCTACGCCTGTACTTCGTCCAATCCA
>JAQUZG010000004.1:7415-34184 GCA_028691435.1 Candidatus Iainarchaeum sp. | reverse complement strand
AGAGCTTTAAATAAAGAAACTAATTGCAATTTTCTTGGAGAAGTTGGAAATGTACAATAAAGCATTCCTTCTGGACTCCTTGTAACTCTTACTCTTCCTTTAAAAGCACCTTTAGTTGAAATTACTTCAGCACTTACTCCTTTATCACTTTCTGAAATTAATACTCTATCACTTGACAATACTTCTTGAGTCATTAATGATTTTTCACTACCATTTACAATAAAATATCCACCAAAATCTTTTGGATCTTCACCAGCTTCAACTAATTCATTTTCATTTAAACCATCAAGCCAACATTTACTTGATTTAAGCATTATTGGTAAATCACCAATACATGTTCTTCTTGCATCTTGTTCAACATCTCTTCTAAATAATCTCATTGTTAAATAAATTGGACCAGAATAAGTTCTATTTCTAAGTCTTGCTTCCATTGGATAAAAAACTTCTTTTGGAGAACCATCAGCTTCAATGATTTTTGGTTTTTCAATTTCAATATTAGATAATTCAATTCTTACTTCTTCAATTTTTGGAACAATATCTTTATTTTCTTCAACAATTTCACTTAAACTTTTATTAACAAATTGATTAAATGAATCAACTTCCATTTGTGCAATGTTTTTATTTCTTAAATATGAATCTAACAATTCCCAACCCATTTATTTCACTTCCAATTTATTTTTTATAAATACAATAATTTTGATAATTCTATTATCATTTAATTATTTTAAAGTAAATTTTACTTTATTACTAATCTATAATATGTTGTTTGTCCTGCAGTAATAGAATCACGAATGATTTTTACCACATCACCAGATTCTGCTTTTAATTGTTTAACAGCAGGATCAGATTTTGAAATTCTAGGCAATGACGCAATTTCAATCCCAAGTTCTTTCATTAATTCTTTAGCGTTCTCTTTAGGGATTAAAACATGTTCAGGAACTAAATAGTGTCTTTCTTCAACCAAATTATCACCAGGCAAATTTATTTATGGGTTAATTAAGGTATTAAAAAATTAAAAATTTTATTAAAACCAAAAGATTGCCCCAAAAATCAATATTGATTAAATTAATTTAAATAAGAAAGCTTTAAAAGTGTTGTGGGTGTGAAAAAGAAAAGTTAATAAATATGTTTTGAGTAACAAGCCAGTAATTTGCTAAAACTAGTTATTTTAACTTAGATAATGTTTCAAAATAACTTTGTTCTATTTCTTTTATAGATTGCTTGTTTTCATAGTTTTGATTAATTTCATGCCAATATAATATTTTCTCATCTTCAGGAGTATAACAAAAGATTATGTCTTTTCCGCCAAATTTTGAATAAAAATCAATTTCCATTTTTTCAAGATCTCTAACAATACATCCATCTTTTATCAAAAGTCCGATTATTTTATAAAGTTCTAAATTTTTTTCATGGAAATTTTTGTTTAATTCTACTTCAAGTAATAAATTTTCTAAATTATCATCATCAACTTCAAGTTTAGTATTATCAAGTAAATCAAGCTCATCCCTTAGTTGAACTAATTTATCAAGCAAATACCGTTTTGCCAAAATATATTCATTTGCATCATTTAGTGAAAAATATATTTTATTCATAAATGAATTAAGTTAAAATAGTTTATAAATATACTTCACAATATCAAACAAATCATTAAACACTTAAACTAACTAACTAACTAACTAATAATTAAAACAAACAAAGTACAATCTACCAATTAATAATGTTTAAAAATAGAAATTATAAACTAATAATTAATGAACAAGAAAAAGATAAATCCTGAATTACTTGTTGGTGCTGGAGATTTTAAATGTGCTATTGCAGCAGTCAAAAATGGGGCTAATGCAATTTATTTTGGAGTAAAAGGATACAATATGCGAGATCTTGGCACAAATTTTAAATTAAATGAATTAAAGAAACTAATGAATTATTTGCATAAAAATAATGTTAAAGGATATTTAGCATTAAATACAATTATTTTTGATAATGAATTAAAAAAAATTGAAACTATTTTAAGAAAAGCAAAATTAGCAAAAGTTGATGCGATCATTTGTTCAGACTTAGCCGTAATTAACTTAGCAAAAAAGCACAACTTAGAAATTCATATTAGTACACAAATGTCAATTGCTAATTCAATCGCACTTAAAGAAATAAAAAAACTTGGAGCAAGTAGAGTTGTTCTTGCAAGAGAATTAAAATTAGATCAAATAAAAAAAATTTGCACCTATGCAAAAAAAATTAACATTGAAATTGAATGTTTCATACATGGCGCAATGTGTATCAGTGTTTCTGGAAGATGTTTTTTAAGTCATGAATTATTTGGTAGAAGTGCAAATAAAGGGGCTTGTCTTCAACCATGTAGACGCGCATTTTTCTTAGATGGAGACAAACCAAATTATGAAGAAAAAGAAATTTTAATACAAGGAAACACTATTCTTTCTGCAAAAGATATGAAAACTATTGAAATTTTAGATGAAATTATAAAAAGTGGAGTAATTTCTTTAAAGGTCGAGGGGCGAACAAAGCCAAGCGATTATGTTGCAACAGTATCAAGATGTTATAGTGAAGCAATCAAATCAATAAAAGATAAAACTTATACTAAAGAAAAAATAGACTATTGGAATATTGAACTTGGCAAAGTATATAATAGGAAATTTTCAACAGGTTTTTTCTTAGGTCAACCAACTAAAAAAGATATTACAAATATTCAAGGCAGTAATCAAACACAAAAAAGAAAACATATTGGTTTTGTAAAAAAATATTATACAAAAATAAATGTCTGTGAAATTAGTTTAATTGAAGATTTAAATATTGGAGAAGAAATAATAATTGAAGGTGTGACAACATTTATTGAACAGCCCGTTTCTTCAATGCAAATTAATCATCATGAAATTAAAAATGCAAAAAAAGGCCAATTAATTGGAATAAAAGTAAATGATAGAGTAAGACCAAATGACTTAGTTTATAAATATGTTAAAAATTTAAAAAAGTAAATATTATAAACTAAAAAATGATTATTTTATTGATGAGCAATCAAATTAAGTCTAATATTAAAGTAGATAATAAAAATTATTCTTCTTCTCAAATTAAAGTACTTGACTTATTAAAAAATGAAAAAGAACTTTGTTTAATGGTAGCACCATCATTTGTTATAGATTTTAATTACAAAACATTTGTACCTTTAATGAAAGGACTTGGTTTTGCATATGTCAGCGAATTAACATTTGGTGCAAAAATTGTTAATAAAAATTATCATGACTACATTTTAGAAAATAAAAATAAACAAGATTTTTTTATATCAAGCGCATGTCCAACTTGCGTTAATTTAATTAAAGCACAATTTCAAAATTTAACAAAATATTTGATGCCTTTTGATAGCCCAGTTATTACAATGGCAAAAATTTTAAAGACAAATTTCCCAAATTCAAAAATTGTTTTTTTGAGTCCTTGTTTATCTAAAAAAATTGAATGTAAAAATAGTGGATTAATTGAAGAAACAATAACTTTTAAAGAAATGAAAGACTTGATTGAAAAAGAAAAAGTTATTCCAAAAAATTGTTCACATTTATTTGATAGATTTTATAATGACTATACAAAAATTTATCCCACTTCTGGAGGGTTAAGTAAAACTATGAAATCAAAAAATATTTTAACTGAAAATGAAATTGTTATTTGTGATGGCTGTAAAAATTTAAAAGAAATTTTAACTAATCTTGAAAATAATAAAGAAAAAAAATTTTATGATATTTTATTTTGTAATGGGGGATGTATTGGGGGTCCTGAAATAAATAATAATACACCAATTTGGTTTAGAAAATTTTCACTTACAAGTTATATTAAAAATTCAAAAAAAGAAAAAATAGGAAATAGAAAAGGACTTGAAGAATATACTAAAAATATTGATTTTAAAAAAAAGTTTAATTAAACTAAATTTAAGAATTTATTTAAATAAAATATATTTAATAAATATAATTAAAGTGATTATATGATTTACCACCTAATAACAACACCAGAATGCAATTTATGCTGTGAATCGCCGATTTCGTCCGGCGTGTTCGATGGCGCATTCAACATGAATGCACCTAATCAAAAGGTGAACTTATGATTTACCACCTAATAACAACACCAGAATGCAATTTATGCTGTGAATATTGTTGCGGAAAATCATTTTCTGAACCAAAAAGTAAAATTAAATTTGAATCACTCCCCCCACTTCCAAAATACTCTCAAAAAGAATTAGATGATTTTTTAAAAAAAGATAAAATTAAACCAATAAGTATTATTTTTTATGGTGGTGAACCATTACTTAATATTCCATTTATTAAAGAAACAATTAATGCTCAAATAAAATATAAAACAGTTAAGAACTTTTTACTTCAAACTAATGGAACTTTACTAAATGAATTAGATAAAAAGTATGTTAATAAGTTTCACACCATTCTTGTTTCAGTAGATGGAGGCAAAGAAACAACAAACAAAAATCGGGGCGAAGGGACCCATCAAAAAGTTACAGCCAATTTAATAGAAATTAAAAAAAATAAATTTAAAGGAGAAATTATTGCAAGAATGACAATAGAAGAACCAACTAATTTTTATCAAGACATAATGGATTTAATTAATCCAAAAGATGAAATTAATAATTTTAGATTTAATTCAATTCATTGGCAACTTGATGCGAATATGTGGCATGATTATAAAAAAAGAAATTTTTCACAATGGAGTAAAGAGTATAATAAAGACGTTACAAAATTAGCAGATTATTGGTTAGGTGAAATGAAAAAAGGAAAAGTTTTGAGACTTTATCCATTTCTTGGAATAATGAATTCATTAATTTTTAAAACTAATTATTTATTGAGATGTGGTTCAGGCGTAGAGAATTTTACAATTCTTACAAATGGCCAAATTTCAGTTTGCCCAATTATGCAAGGTATAAAAGAAAAATATGTTGGAGATATAAAAACAACAAACCCAAAAAGTTTGAAATTAAAATTATCAATTACTGGAAGTTGTTTAAAATGTGATTATTATGAACTTTGTGGTGGAAGATGTTTATACAGTAATCTTTATCCAGCTTGGCCTAAAAGTGGAATTAATGAAATTTGTTTAACTACTAAACATTTAATTAATGAAATGAAAAGAATAAAACCAGAAATTGAAGAATTAATTAAAAATAAAAAAATTAATAAAAAAGATTTTGATTTTTTAAAATATAATTGTTGTGAAATAATCCCTTAATAGCTAAGGCAATCTACTACGCTTTGGAAGTTTTATCCCAAGTGATTTCATCGCATTTCTATTATTTTGTAAATCTTTTAACACCTGCATATTTTCTCTACCTAACGGTGAAATCATTAATTTTCCAGTTTCCCAATCACGAGTTGTATTTCTTGTCTGCCAACGATTAAGTCCATCTTTAGTAGGGTGTTTTTGTTTAGGATCATAATACCGGAGTATTTTTCCGGTCGGAGAAATAACTATTTTTGGAACTTTTGGACCAACCTTTCGAGCATATAATGATCCATCAGTTGATTTTCTGTAGACTAGCTTATTTTCAGAACCTAAATTTTTTACTGAGACTTTTTCAGGAGATGACCCTAATTCTCGCGCACCACGAACTGGTTTAGATCGAACAAATCTAGCAGACTGAAGTCTAATTTCTCGATTTCTTTGTTTTGTTGCTTTTGTACTCATAATACCATTAATATTATTAATTTATAATATATAAATTTGTTGAATTAGTCTTTTTTAGAAATTAGGCAAAATCCAAATTGTTGTGTATTATTATCTTGTGGCCAAAGTCTTACATAATTTTCACAAAGTGGATTATATCTTATTTTTATTCCATCTAAATTTATTTTTTCTACTGTTGCGTCTTCTCTTTTTTGCATTAAAAAATTTACTACATCTTCATTTTCTTCAGGAGCAAAAGAACAGGTAGAATAAACCATTTGCCCACCATATTTTAGTAAATCAAAACAGTAAATTAAAATTTCTTTTTGTAATCTTGCTTTTTCTAAAACTAATTTTGGAGTCCATTCTTTTAATGCATCAAAATCTTTTCTAACTAACCCTTCACTTGAACAAGGGGCATCTAATAATATTTTATCAAAAGTATCTTTCACATTTCTTACATCTGCTCTAACAACTTCAACATTTTTTAGATTATATTTCTTTTTATTATAATTTAATATTTCAATTCGTTTTGAATTTACATCAGTAGCTTTTACTTTTTTTGAAAAATTTGATAATTGGATTGTTTTTGTTCCAGGTGAAGCACAAGCATCTAAAACATAATCTTGATTAGTTGGATTTAATGCAATTACTGGCAACATAGAGGCTTTTTCTTGTATTGAAATTTTTGCAGATTTAAATAATTCAAGTTGACCAGGATTAGGATAATCAATACCATAAGCAAAATTATGAAAAGGATAATTTTGAAATTTTATATTCAAATCATTTAAATTTTTTTCAACTTCTTTCTTGTTTGTTAAATTTGAGTTTACCCAAAATGATTTAGGTTGTTTTATTTGTATAGTAGTAAAAAACTCACCCCATTCATTTTTACAAAAATATTTATATTTTTCAATAAATTTATCTGGAAAATAAGTTGTCTTCATAAAAATAGTGCAAAAATTCATTTTTTAAATCATTACTATGTAAAAAAATATTTATATGGATAGTTTGGTTGAACTTAAATTAGAAATAGATCGTGCTGAAAGATACAAGTTAAATCTTGAAAAAAATTATGAACGAAAACAAAAACTTGGATTAATGGATGAATATTTTCAACGAACACATCAAATTGATATGAGAGAAATAATTGATAAGATTTCAAGATTAAAAAGAAAATATCGAATGATTGAATCTGAAGAAATTAGAAGAAAAAACATTAACTAATTTTTAATTTTTTTTAAAAAATAAACGCCTTGACCGGGGCTCGAACCCGAGTCGCACCCGCACAGTAATCTTTGCTTTCTAGACATCTTTAGATGTCTAAATTCATTTACTAAATTTTTAGCAAAAATTTTGACAGGGGTGCATCCTAACCGCTAGACTATCAAGGCAAAATATAAATAATGTGATCTAACTTTGTTAGATTACAAATATTTTTGAGATAAAAGCATTTAAAAATATGACTTTTTTAATCAAAAAATCAATGAAATAATAGATTATTATTTCATTTGAGTAGCTGCAATTTTTAGTCCTTCATATAATGAACCATTACAATTCAATTTCAAAACATCAAAATTTGCCATTAAATCTATCATTTGACTTTCAGTCAAATAACAAGACATATCACTACCAATAGCCATTTTTGCAAAAGGATTGTTTGTATCAATTAATTGAAGATAAATAGTGCATTCATTTTTGTCAGTAATTCCTCTTAATTCACCATAAATCCTACTATTTTCTTGTTCACTAAAAAGTAAATTACCTTTTGATGGTAAACAATTATTATAATAAGAATCTAAAAAACATTCTTTATTATAATCACAATCTTTCATTTCACCATTGTACTTTGGTTGTGCTGGGCTCATAAATTGTAAACACCCGCTTGTCAAAATTAATGTAATTACTAATCCAACTAGAATCATATTTAGTTTATTCATTTTAAATCCTCCAAAATTTAATAAATTAAAATTTAATTATTCCAAAATTAATTAATGATTGGAATAAAACATACAATCCAATTATTAACATTATAACTCCTGAAATAAAATGTAATTTTTTTAAATTTACTTCTCTCCATCCTTCAACATCTTCTATTTTAGCAATTCCTTTGTAAATAAATAATGTGATTACAAGCATTGGGGAAACAAAAATTATCATGTAAATTAACATATATAATAAGGCATCAATTAATGCAATTTTTGATACCATTGATGCAAAAATAATATATGGGCCAGCAGTACAAGGAGTTAAAAAGAAAGCAACAATTAATCCAACAAAAAATGCTCCAGTCGGAGATGTAGTTTTATTAATTATTTTTTTCATTTTTGGTCGCCATGCTTGTGGTACTTCCATAATAAATCCACCTGCACCATAAGAAAAAGCATCTTTTAAATTTAAAATTCCCATTATGATTGCGAATAGTGAAATAATTAATAAAAAATAAGTTCCAAATAATCCAGACGCAACAGAAAATGCTTCTTTTAAAATTAAACCAAAAACAAAATACATTAAAAATATTGCAAGAGTAAACATTAATCCAGATTTTAGAGCTTTCTTCTTATCTTTTGGGTATTTTGTTAAAATTGCAGTCAAAAGTATTATTAAAACTGCAAGTTCACAAGGATTAACTGCATCAGCCAAAGCAAGTGAAATTACTGAAAAAAAATTAATATTATTATTTTGATTAATAGGCACTACACATTTATCATTTGTATCTATAAAAGTATTATTAATATCATTTAACAAATTTATTTTACAAGAGGATAAATATTGAGAATCAGAACTTAATTGTTTTATGTCAATTTCACCCAAATAAAATTTATTTCCAGCAAAAACTATGGGCACAGAATAAGAATAATTTATTGGCACATTATAATCAAAATTAAATTCATCTTTTAATTCAAAATGTTCATTTATATTTAGTTCAATAAATTCAAATTCGTTTTTATCTTTAAAATTTGCATATAGAAAAGGTTTAATTGCAGCACAATGACTACAATTTGGAGAATAAAAATAAACAATAGGAGTTTTTGTTGTTGAAGAATTAATCGAATTAATTGAATTTAAATCAAGAGAAAAAACAACTGAAGAAAAAATTAAAACTAAAAATAAAATTAAAAATAAATGAATTGATTTTCTAAAATCCATATTATAATTGATAAGAAAATATATAAAAAGGCATATTGTTGAATAATTGAGAGTAAGGATTTTAATAGTAATTAACAAATATTCAATTATGAATATACTTCAAATTATGGTTAATGGTTTTGACAAAAATTTTACATACTTAATAATTGGAAAAAACAATTGTGGTTTTTTGATTGACCCAACTGGAGATTTAAAAACTATTGAAAATGAAATTAAAAAAAACAATGTAAATATAACTTATCAACTAGTTACTCATGCTCATCCAGACCATAATGAGTTAGTTGATTATTTTAAAGAAAAAGGAGTTAAATTAGTCACATTTAATGAATTAAAAAATAATCCTGAATTTGAAATTTGTGAAATTAAAATAAAAACAATTTTTACTCCTGGACATACAAAAGATAGTAGATGTTATTTAATTGAGAATAATTTATTTAGTGGAGATACTTTATTCACCAGTGGTGTTGGAACCACAGCATATGGCGGCGACGATAAAGATTTAGAAGACAGTTTAAATTTACTTGAAACACTTGATAAAAAAATTATGCTTTGGCCAGGACATTTATATGGTAAAGAAAAACGAGAACTTGGCGAAGCTTTAATGAGAGTTCATAAAAAACCTAGTGAAGAAATGCTTAATGAAATTAAAAGAAAAGTTATAGAATATGAAAAATTCATTAAAACTAAAAAAAATTAATTTGGGCAAATTTTAGCATCAGTAATTTTTGCAATTATTCCATCAAGTTGAGTATACAATTTTTCTTCATTCCAAAATAATGTCCAAACTTTTTTGTTTAATTGCGGTTCTGAATAAACACAAATTTCTTCAGTTGCAATCTTATCAAAAACACTTTGAAGATCATTAATATAATACTCGTTTTTTATAGCACTTGAATCAAACAAGATTGAATTTGTGCCATTAGTAAAATTTTTTGAATAAATCTTAAATGGCGCAGTCATATTTATATCAGTAGTATAAATAAGAGGTAAATAAATTATTGATTTTAAATATTCAATAGCATTTGTATTTTTAACAGATAAATATTTATCTAACACAAAATCTGCAGTGTGTCCATTAAGCAAATTATCAGGTTCATTGTGTGCTAATATAGTTAATTCATTAGATATATCTAAACATCCATTTGATCCAACCATATTTGATCCAATCCCAGTCCAGTAAGTAAAATGTGCATTTCCATTGTTAAAATAAGTAGTATTATTTGGCATTAAATTAAATGTTGTATTAAGCGAATTTGAATCTGAAGCTGAAATTCTAATCATTATTGGTGTTGCAAATTGGTTTACTAAATGACTATTAATTAAATAATGTGATGAATTTTCATCAATTTCTAAAACTACTCCTCTTTTTTCACCAATATTTGTTTGATACCAATTTTGAGTATTACTAATACCTTCAATTTCTAAAGGATCAATTACTTGGTTTGTATTATAAAAGAACCAATCAAATTCAGGTTTAGATAATTCTTTTAAAATAATTTGAATTTGTAATTTTTCATCAGCTAAAGAATCACTAGATACATTAAACAAATTAGTATGTGTTCCAATATTATTAAAATTAACATAAACCGCATATTTTCCAGCACTAATTTTATCCAAATCCATTTGTATTCCTGATGAATTTACTACAATAAATTCAACTTTATTAAATAAATTATTTAATCTAGTAAATTGTGTTTGAGCATTTGAACCAAACAAATCCCTATTTAATCCGGTTTGTGAAAATAATCCAGAACTAGTTGACAAAATTTTAAAAATTTCATTTTTTGATAAATTTTGTGATCTTATTGAAACATTAAAATTTGACAAGTTATCTAATTTTGACTCAAAATTAGTAGCGCTTTTGCCAGTTTGATATAAATTAAATATTTCTTCAATTTTATGTCCTAAATTAATTAAAAATTCTGTTTGTGAACAATAAACATAGTTTTCATCAATTAAATATTCACATGTATTTTCATCTACTGGTTGAACACCAAGATTTATTCTTGGATAAACATTGACTCCTGTAACACCAATAATTCCATTTGGGCCAACACACCCTTGATCTTCATAATTTGCACGTGCTCCCACTTGGAATTTTTGTTTATCAAGTAATTTTGTTTTTAATACAGATGGCTTTGAATAAGATTGCCCAGAATAATTTATTCCATTTTTTGCATTATAATTTACATCTAAATAATACAAAATATTTTGTGGAACTTTTGATGCATCAATTGTAATTGTAGCAGGAATTATTAATTGATTATTATGTCCATCAATATTTCCCATAGTATATCCAATTTTAGTTTTATCAATTTGACAAGTTACTCCTTGTCCGTCACAATGAAGATTATAATCTACAATATTTAAATCAAAATAAGATTGAGTGGTTAAAGTAAAAAATATCTTTTTTGAAACTGTGCCAGTCAATGAATAAACATTAAATGTTTCATCACTTTCATTAAAAATAAAAATTGGTTTTGGAGTAGAAATTATAGCCCGTCTAGCATTCATAATGTCACCATTATATCTTACCCCCGTTATTGTCCCATCATTATTAGCACTAAATCCATCAAATGTATTTGCAATTGGAAATTTAACATATTTTAAAGCATAGTTAATGTCTTGTAATTCATCATTAAAATTATAATATAGATTATTAGCGATTCCAACTCCTAAATTATTATCTGAAACAAAATATTGTAATGAACTATCTATCCCACAAAGTACTGCTTGTGTATCAATTGATCTTCCAACACCAACTGCAGTAAAAACATTTGATGCTACTGGATTATTATTTAAATCAAAGTGAAGAAATTTTCCAAAATTCAAATCCGCACCATTAGCACAAACCCCTCTAAAATTTGAAATATTAGTTACATCTAATCGAGTATTTTTCAAAATTAATTCATTATAATATATTCCATTTATTGATTCATTTCCAAGATCGATTTTAGCTACAGAAGAAAATGTATTTGAAAAAGTTGGAGTATAAATTACATTATAAGCATCTAATTTATACCAACAATGTAAATCCGCAGCATATGGTTCAGTTGCAAGAACAAAACAATTAAGCAAGATTAAGAAAATTAAAACAATGACCCATTGCAAAAAAGTGAATTTTTTTGTTTTCATTATTCTCTCCTCTTTAATATTGATACAAATATTAATATTGAAATAATTAAAATGATTATTGCAACAAATAAAATTAATGGAATTGTAATTAAGTCAAGTGTATTTCCCTCAATTACACTAATACATTCACTAGTACAACATTTACCTTCTATTGAATCAATAGTGTCTTTGGAACAAACTGTATTTTCACCACAAATTTGACCTTTACAATAAGTTAAATTTTCAATCTTGTTTACATCAATTTCATTTACTAAATTATTTTCTTTTGCTGCTTCAATAGTATAAATTAATTGTTTTTTTGCATCATAATCATCAATAACTAAAGTTAAATTTGATTTTTTAACTGTATAAGACTTAGAAAAATTTTTTGAATCGATTATCATTTCTTCAATAACAAAATCACTATCATCAAAAATAGTTATTTTCCCATTGATGTTTATTTCTTTTGATAAATTTATTTGTAAATTATTTGATGATTCAGTATAAATATAATTTACATCAACAACTTTTGGATAACGCAAAGAATATTCATTTTCAAGATCATTAAGCGGCACACTAAAACATTCTTCATCATAAACAACATTATCCTGTTTTATTCTTTGACAAATTTTGTCAAATTGCTTTTCATCAATATTCAATTTATAACTAAAAAGTTCATTTGTTTTTATTGAAGATATTTGTTCAGCATATTTTTTTGAACTTGATGAAGAATATACTTCTGTTTCAATAGTAAAGTTTTCAAATATTGGATATGTAAAATGATCAGGACTTCCAGCATAAATCGTATTTAATGAATAATTATTTGTTCCAATTCCATCAATATAAATTTTTCTAATTTTTGCTGTTGGCCCAATGACAATCATTCTACTACTATAAATTGAATAAATTTTTTTAGAATCTTTTAAAATCATTTTTATTTCATATGCACTAGGCAATAATGGTGAAATTAAATTAACATCAATTGATTTAGCTTCATTAGAATTCAATCCAATATTAGTTATTGATTTTGAAAATAAATTATTAGAATCACAAAATGCAACAGACCAATCACAAATTTGTATTTCAAGAGTTAAGTCATTTAATTTTAGATTTGAATCATTTTGTATAAATATTTTTCCAAAATATTTTTCATTTGTTTTAGTTGCAAATCCAACCGGACCAACAACATTATTAAAATTTGTTTTTGTTCGCAATATTTTTACTTGTGAGTAATCAATAGGGGAGTTATTTACAGTAAATTCTTTAGATACTGGACTTACATAAATTGAATCAGATCCAATTAAGTTGGATTTCATTACCCACGCATAAATATCTAATCTATATTTTCCAGAACTTTTATTAGGTAAATTAAAATTAATTTCTTTTATTGAATTTGCAGAAACATAAATGTTATTAATTTTAGAATAATCTAAGATATTATCAGAATCAGATAATTGTGAAGGATAAGAAAAAGTACCTTGTGAAATATTTAATACAATTGTTCCATTAAGCAAAGGATAATCTTCACTATTAGATAAAATTATTTTCCCAGTTATGTTTTCATTTTCTGAAAAATTATCTTTATCAAAAATTACGTTTATAGATCCTTGCCAAAAGGTATTTTGATAATTTGAAATAGCTTGCGAAAATACAGGAATAGTTAAAAAACAAAAAATAATACTAATAATTAAAATATTTTCTTTTAGCCCCATTATATCACCTATTTATTTACACTCGCTCTTTCATCTTCTTTTCTAACATAATCAGTTATTTCAACATAGCCATATGAATTTCCTTGGCCCTTAATTTTAATTAAATTTAAATCACTATTTCCTAAATAAGTTTTGTTTGTTCCAACATATTTAGCTTTTAAATATCCATTACTAATAAAAACTTCAATTTTTGGATTAGATGAATTAATATCAAATGTTTTTACATTAGATAAATTGTTTGTTGACAAGTTCACCCTAGCTAATAATTCCGATACGGGTTTTATAGTGTGCACTACTCCATCTTTTGATATGTTAAATTGTCCTAAAGAATATTGTGAATATACAGCTGATTGAGATGGAGTTAATACAATTTCAGTTTTATTAAAATCAACAAATTTTGTTAAAATAAAATATAAATAGTTTGAGTTTAAATCGCCCAAAAAGTTAATATCTATTGATTTTATTTTTTTATTTACTGTTTGTAATGGTACATCAAAATAAATTACTTGCGAAATATAATTATCTTGACCAAACATATTTTCATTTTCAGGATTTGTTATTACTTCACAATTATTTTCATTTAAACAAACCGGAACACCACCACTATCAAAATCAAAATTATTTAAATTTGTATTTATTATATCTGATGTCCCATCAACATAATTCAATTTTATATTCCCATCTATTTTTACACCATATTTTACAAAATCAGTCATATTTTTTCCATAAAATAAATTATTTAAATCAATTATGTTTACTTGGAATCTTCTATCATTATATGTGTCACCATAAATTTCAATTAATTTATTAGTATCAAAAGTAAATGAAAGTGGAGAGTATTTCTTAATATTATGTCCAGCATCAACAATTATTTCTTGGTTTGTGTCAAATGCAAATATTTTTTGCTGTAATCCTACAACATTTTGAATTCTATTTACAATTGAATTTGAAGTATAGGATGATCCTGAAATATTAAGTAAAGCTGTAAATGTTTCTAATCCACTTAATTGTGTTTTTTCAATATCATATCCAAACAAATCAACATTTATTATTGGTAAATTAAATGGACGATAAGTCTCTTCATTACACTTGTTAGTTAATGTGAATGGTAAATAGTTATGATTAATTCCATTACCATAAAAATCAAAATAATCTTTGTTTATTGAAAAGCATTGATTATCATTAGATATATGAAAATCTATTGAATCAGCAATTGCAAAAGGCTTTGCTGAATTTGTTTTTTTTGCTTTTATATAAACTGGAAATAATCCAAGGATATCTGAAAAATTTGGTGAAGTAATATTAGGATTATAATCATTGTTTTGAGCAGTTATTAGGTATTCATAATTACCATTTGGTTCTAGATTATGATATATTGAACAATCAGCATTATTTAATTGAGTACATTTTAAATCAGATAATAAGTAAATTAACATATTTGTATCACAATTGTTTATTACAGTTAGTTTTTTTTCTTCACCAAATTTTGCATAAACATTATCAGGATTTTCATTTTCAACAACATCTAAACAAGCTAATTCTTGATCTTGACCAGATCTTTTTGCATAAATAGTTATTTCACTATCTGAAAAATCATTTGAAAATATTGGAGTTATTTTTACACAATCCTTTTGTGAAATATAAATATTGTTTAATTTAGTAGTAAAATAATTTTTTGGGTTAAAATCATTTAAAACAATTGTGTTTTCAAAAATATTGTCACAATTAATATCTTCTTTAATTGTTAGTAAATTTAAATTTGGTGTTGATGAATTTAATATAGATTTAGAATAAAATGCTCCATCAAAATTTTGATTTGGAACATTTGGTAATAATTCAGCATCTAAACTAACTAAATATCCTTGGCTTTGAACAATAATTTTTCCACCATAACTGTCACCATCAATTTCAAATAAAACAATTAAATAAGATGATGCTTTTAGTAAATTTGAAGAAATATTAAATTGAATAATAGTTTTTTCTCCATTATTAATGTTTATTGAATTTATTTGTAATTTGTTGAAATCTTGTGCATTTTTTGAAAAAGATAAATACCCTGTTGAATTAGCTGTTGAAGAAATGTTTGATGAATCAAATATGTTTGTTGAATAAATTGTTATTTTTCCTAAATTTAGATTTTTTCCAGTATTGTTAATTAGAGTAAGATTAGCATCAATTTTATTTTGATTATCTAATTTAATTGAATCAAAAGATTTGTTTAAATTAGTTGTAAAACTATAAACCTTTTGATTTAAATTCGTATTTAAATTTAAGAAAAACGAATTTGGAATAGTGCATAAGTCATCCACACATTCAACTAATTGACCATTTTTTGAAATTACTTTTTTTAATTTTGTTTCAGCAAAATTTCTATCTGAAAAATTTGATTTTGCTCTAAATGAAACTTGTAAATTATTATCAGACATAGTTGTAAATTGAATATAAAATGAATATGTTCCCTTTTCTAAGTTATTTACATCAGCCCATTTAACTCCAGCATGTATTTTGTTTGTTGTTGAAACACAATTTAAAGAAAAATAATAATTTAAATCGTGTTTGTTTAAATTTAAATCAAGAGAATTATTTAAACAAGCTGATAGATTATTTATTGTGTTTGAAGTTTGTGTATAATTAATACCATAAGTTTCATCTAGTTTTGCATTTAATAAATCAATTCGTGCAAAAGACATTAAGTCAGTATAATTTATATCATTTTTATCAATTATTATATCAAATTTTAATTTATATTCAGTATTTGGTTCAATTGTAGATGCATTTGAAATTCCAGTGAATGGATCATCTTCAATTAAATAAAGCTTATCAAAAAATATTGCAATTCTTCCTTTTAATCCAGCCACATCTTCTTCGTTTTCAATCATTGATTTTGGATATAATTTTATTTTGTATTCAGTATTACTATCATTAACTTCAATAAACAAATTATTTTGTACATAGTTTTGAGAAGTAGCAACTATTTTCAAGTTTGAACCAATAATAAATCCTCTTGAATTATAATAATTATTTTCATCAATTAAATTTAGTGTTTGACTTAAATTAAATAAATTATTTGATTCTTCAAATATACTTATTGTTCCATTTTGGATTTCTCCATTTGTACTCGCATCAATTAATTTTATTTTTAAACTATTTACTCCTAAATTTAAATTAATTGGTAATATTGCATTTTTATTAAAATCAACATAATTTTTGTCAGATTCAAAAACTATGCTATTATGATATCTTGCTAATCCAATATAATTATTTTCTGCTAACCAATTGTAATCAAACAACCCATTAGAGTTAGTCAATTTTCCTTTTTCAAAACTTGATAATGTAACAAATACATTTCCTCCAGGAAGTTCAATTTGTTGTAACAATGACGTATCTGCTTTTGGTAAAACATAATTATAATCAGAATAAGTTGTTTTTATTTTTCCAATACCACTGTTTGTTTGGTTTGCTTTTGTAACAGTAATAATTTCAGGTGCACAAAGAGGTTTTTGATTATAAGAATTAGAGCTTAAATTTACATCGCAAAGAGTTGGTTCAAAAACTTGAGAAACATAATTTGAGGCATATATTGTACTTTTAACTATTCCAATATTTGTTGCTTTATTTAATTCTGGCCCACAATAATAAAAATAATTATTTTCATTATCAAATTTTAAAAATAAGTTTCTTATAGAATATAAATTAGCATCAGAATTTTTTAAAAATTTATATAAATTAAATTCGCCATTTGTAATTATATTTCCGTCATAAATTACAAAATTAATACATTGATTTTCAGAAGGGTTTATTTTTTTTACGAATAAAGTTATTTTTGTTTGTTCATCTTTTTTAATTTCTATTTCTTGACTACCTTCTTCAAGCAAATAATTTGAATCTAGAATATTTATAGAATATACCCCAACAGTTAATTTTTCATTTATAAAAATTCCTGTATTGTCAGTTTGTCCAACAACATTTTGTGTCATACCTTTTAATCCAAGAACAACTGAAATATTTTTAATTACTGAATTGTCTGATTTATCTTTAACTTCAACAAATAATTTTCCATAATTTGTTTGTTGTTTTGGAGTCAAAACTATATCAAAATTTTGAGTTAATACTTCTTTTGAAACAACAGTTTGATTGTGATTTATAGAATATGCTTTTGAAACTACAAATTGACAATTAGAATTATTTAAAACAAATTTTCCATCTAAACTTCCATCTGCATCATCCATTATTTTTTTTGATTCATCATTTTTGTTTTTACAATAAAATTCAATATAACTAGAATCGGAAATTATTAGGTTGTAAGATTTTGAGTCAATTAGATTTATTGTTACCTTATCAAAACAATTTGTACAAATGTCATTTGTATCTTTTGCCAATAACAAAACATTGTTTGTATCAGAAAATTTTTGATTTTTTATTTCTTTATACCCTGATTTTTTTGCAGTTATTTTTCCATTTACTTCTGGATTTAAATTACCAAAAAGTATATCCCCGCCAACTTGATAAATATTTTTTCCAATTCCTGTAGCAGTAACTATTGAAATTCCGTTTTTTGTTACACTTGTAAAATCAGTATCGTTAATTACTCCAGATAAATTCACTCCTGAAATTAATTCTTTAGAAGTATTATCTTTTGTAATAAAAGTTAATTCATAAACTGAATTAAATTGAATTAAATAAAAAATTAATAAAACTATTAAAAAAGTTGATAAAATAAAAATTACAAAAGATGGAACAATTTCATCCACTGGATCAATTATTTTATATATTGGAATTTTTGAATTTATTTTATCAAGTATTGCATACCAAATATTTTCAAAGTAGAAATAAATTTGTTTTAATTTTTCAATTAACTTGTTTGACATATAATTCACTAAATAATATATAAATAATAACAACTCAATAGTATATAAAAGTTAATTTTTAGAGTAAAATTTTGAAAAAAAATGAAATTAATATAAAAAATTGAATAATTAATGAAAAATAATCTGATTTGCAATATTTATTCAAATTTTAATTTTAATTGTTTTTTTATATTGTCAGAAATATTTTTTCCGACAATTAATTCAACTTTTGAAAAATTATTTTTTATGTCACTAATGGATTTTATTCCAGCAGAATATAATTTTCTTGCTCTTACTCTACCAATTCCTTTTAGTTCAATTAAAGGTAACAATTCTGATCTTACCCCATATTTTATTCTAAGTCCAATTTTTTTTGAATTAATTATATGTTTGTCAATTTCAATTAATTTTGATAATTCTTCTATTGAATAAGCTAGCCATTCAATTATTTGGTTTTTGTTAAATAGAATACCTGGAGAAATATTATATTTTTCAAACAAATCTTGTTCTTTTGTTTCACTAATCCATTCTTTTAAAACTAATGCTGAATAATAAGATTCAAGATTTTCTTGCCCATATAAAAGTTCTTCTTCAGAATAAGGAAGGATATCAAATTCAGTAGTATATTCTTGATGTATTTGATTTAGTAAAGGTTTTGGAATATTAAATTTTGGAGAAAATTCATTTGCTTTTGTAAACAAAAACAAATAAGATAAATCAGTAAATGGTTTTTTTGATTTTAATCCCTGAATTATTTTATATGCACTTTCTGGATCTAAAAATAAATCTGAAACTCTTTTTCCAATCAATGTTGGAGAATATGTTTGATTTGATTCTTTAACAAAACCATATTCTTTTAATTCAGTAATTATTTGTAAAACTTTGTCAATAATCTCATTTATGCTTGATGCTTGAGTTGCATAAAATGTTTTTTCAAAAAATGATTTTATTGATTTTTCATTATAAATTTCCCCAGTTGAAATAAGAGCCAACACATGTGTTTTTAGAATAGAAATTTGTGATAATTTAGAGGTTATTTTTTCAACTTCACCATTAACATATTTTTCTAAAAATAATTCTTTTTGTTTTTCTGAATTTGCATTTAATATACTTCTTCCTTCTGTAGAATATTTTGGACGTCCACTTCTTCCAACCATTTGTTTGTATTCTCTAACAGGTATTAAATCCATACCAAATTTTGTAAATCTATAAGGGGATGGAATTATTACTAAATCAGCAGGTAAATTTACTCCCGCTGCAACTGTTGTTGTCGCACTAATAATTTTTATTTTTCCAGTTTTAAATAATTCTTCAACAATTATTTTTTGTTCATTTAATAATCCAGCATGGTGAAATGCACTACCTTGTTTTACACAATCTGCAAGTGTATGACATTGTTCAGTGGGTTGTTCAAGAACAGAAAGTATTTTTTGGCTTGCAAAATTTAAATCAGTTAACTCTTTTTTATTTAAGAAATTTTTTGTTATTGAAGTAATTTTTTTTGCATATGATTCTGCGCGTTTTCTTGAATTTAAAAAAGTTAAAATTTGATTTTTATTTTGAAAAGTTAAATTTATTTTTTGTTCAATATCAAAATCTTCTTTTGAAAAATCATTATATTCAATTAAATCTTGCGTTGATATTCCTTGAATTAATTTTGTCGGACGATAATCGCTTTCAATTAATTTAGCATTTAACCATTTTGCAAGTTCACTTGAATTAGGGATTGTTGCACTAAGCGCAAGCAAATCTAAATTTTTTAGTTGATTTCTTAGTTGAGTAATTGCAACTTCAAGCACTGGGCCTCTGTCAGAATCAATTTCATGAACTTCATCAATAATTAGCCCGCCAACTAAATTTAACCATTCTGATTTATGCCTTAATAAAGATGCAAGTTTTTCATATGTTGTAAAAATAACATCAAATTTTTTTAAATAAGTTGATGATGAATCTAAATCACCAGTAGAAAGAGAAAATTTTATTTCAGGATATTTTTTTTTAAAATCTAAATAATGTTCATTAGCTAGTGCTCTAAGGGGACAAGTATAGATTACTTTCTTTTTTTTATTTATCACTTCATTAAGCAAAAAAATTTCAGCAGTTATTGTTTTTCCAGATGCTGTTGGCGCACTAATGACTGCGTTTTGATTAAATCCAAAATCAATGTATTTTTGTTGCATTGGATTAAATGAATTAAAATTGTTTCTTGTAAGAACTAGCTGTAAAATATCTGTTTCCATTGAATCACATGATCTATAAGTAAATAAGTTTAGATTAATTTTATAACTATACTTGTGCATAAATTACAAATCAAGTTAATTTTGCAATGATTATGAATCACATATAATAGTTAATAATTATTCTTTTAGTGCAATGAATTCATAGGCTTTTTGTAAAGCAAGTATAGCTTTTGGCAAATCTTTTTCATTTAATGAATTTGTTTTTTTCCAATTTTCACCATCTTTGTAGTTTTTATCAAGTGTTGTTGAAAAAAATTTGTTTCCATCTTGTGCAGTGTTTTCCCAAACTGCTACTTCAATTAATCCTATTTTTATTTTTTTAACTGGCTCCATTTTCAAACCCTCCGTTTTTTACGAATTTATATAATCTATTATCAATCGTCAAATTTCCAGTATTATTCTTATTCATCATTTTTTGAATTAAAATTTCATTCAAAAAATTTTCATTTAAATAAAACTGTTCTTTTTGTTCAATTGAATTATTATCATTTACCATAATTTTCTCCCCTAGTTTAAAAAATTAAATTAAAAAACTAAAATTTTTTCATATATGAAAAATCAACTTTTCTTGGATTTGCTTCAACAAATCTAAATATTCTTGATTCAACCATTATCAATCACCTCTAACAATACACTTAGATTTTTTTATTTATAAAGGCTGTTAGAGTAACAAGCCGGTGGTAAAATTTTTTAAGAAATAGCAAAAATGTCCTAAAATAAGTGATGAGAATATTTAAATATTTAATAAATTATAATTTAACTATGAGATTTAAACAACCTAAACCAATTAAACCAATTAATTCAAATTTAAGTTCAAAGATACATAACCCAAAACCAGTAAATCAAAAACCAACTGGATTATATGTTACTCCAGAAGATAGATTCTCAAAAGTAAGAGTTGGAAAAAGAGAACCACCAAGACGACCCTTAGTGCCTTAATTATTCTTTTGCCCATTTTTTAAGTTCATTTAAAGCAGTTTCAAATTCATTCATTGCTTGAATTTTTTTTTCAATATCTTTTATTTGTTTGTCACTAGATTCAATTCTAAATTCATTCACTTCATCAGCATATCTTGCAACTTTTTTATCATTTTTATAAACAATTGATTCTCTAACTGTTAAAGATAATTGTTTTCTATAATCTAAGTCGTTAATAAACATTTTAATCATTGGTTTCCATTTATCATCACCAACTAAATGAACTGGTAAATTTACACTTTCAAAATCTTTTTTATAATCTCTATCAGTTAATAATTTCATATTGTGTTTCCAATAAAGTGGTTCTTTAAGTTTTTTTAATTGATGAACACTATGATAATTAGTTGCACTTTTGTGTTTTTTATTCCAGTCATTTAATTTTTTTAAATAAATGTCTTTTTTTGTTTTTATTTCTTTTAATTTTTTATCGATTATTTTTACATCAGGATATGCTAATTTAGGCCATGATTTATTTGATTCATAAGCTTTAATCACACCATTATTTTTAAAATATTTAATTAGCGCATCTGTTCTTTTTTCATTTTCTAAACAGTTTGGAAACATTTCTTCAAAAGATTTAATGTCAGAAATTATATTAACCATACAATAGAATAGACATAGAAGGTTAAAAATATTAACCTTTAAAAAAAAATTTAAAATTGGTTATTTTTTTTAAAAATTATTCAATTTGCCATTTTAAAATTGGATAATTTCCATTTATATCATGTGACCAAATTGTTTCAAAGTCCCAATCAGTATAAACTCCACTTGGAATTGGGATAGTTGTTAATTCTAAAGTTGTTTTTGGAATACCTTTCCCAGTATCTGTTTGAGTAGAAGTATTTGTGTCATAATAGGAATTAGAAATACTAGACACTGCATTATAACCAATTAATCCACCAACAGAACTATTCCCAATCACTTGCCCAGTAAAAAAAGAATTAGAAACAGGAGAAGAATCCGAATTCTCCCCAATTAATCCACCAATATAATTATTCCCAGTCACTTGCCCAGTAAAAAAAGAATTAGAAACAGAAGAATGAAAATAGTTCGCTCCAATTAATCCACCAACAGTATTATATCCAATTACTTTCCCAGTCAAAAAAGAATTAGAAACATAAGAATAAAAATAGTTATACCCAATCAATCCTCCAACAACATAGTTCCCAATAATATTTGCATCAATTAATCCAACATTTTTAATTTTAGAACGATACCCAATACCAAATAATCCAACATAATTTTGATCTGATTGATTAATATTTAAATTATAAATATTATAATTTTGCCCATCAAAATTCCCCCTAAATACTGTCAATGGATTAATTATGCCCGGTGGATTATTTCCAATTGGGGTAAAGTTTAATTGTGATGCACAATCGACATTTTTCATTAATCTATAGTTTCCATCTAGGTGTTTGTTCATGTCTTGTAGTCCTTGACAATCAATAATTTCTTGATAATTGTTGTCCATTGTTAAGTATAAGTTTGAAACTGTTGATGTTCCACCACTATTTGTACAATTGACTTTCCAAGAATAATTTCCATCATTAGAAAAAGTATATGATAAAATATAATTCCCCACAGTTAGATTAGTCAAACTATTAACATCAACATTGTTAACTAACAAATTACATGAAGTTAAATTAACATCACTATTTACACTAAAATTAAAATCAACTTTTTTACTAACAACATCTTCATTAACATCAAAACCACTCGCAGGACTCAACAAAACAACACTAGGCACACTAACATTCAAAGGAGTAACACCACCACTAGTCGAACTATTACCACCACTACTACTCCCACCACCACTAATCGCAGTAGTCCCAGGAGAAACAGCATTAGAAAAATCAATATACTCTGACTCAACACAACTCATCTCAATTTTAATAGACTCAGTCTTAGGAATACCCTTACTATCCTCATAAGTCACAGGCACACTACAAACTTTCTTAACTTCACTACCATTACATTTACAACCCAGATCATCAAGTTCAGTAGCACTAAAAACAACACTCTCACCAGTGGGCAAAAAATAAGTATACTCACTACCTCCAATACTCTTAATTGTAATTCCTTGACCACTCTTATTAGACAAAGAAATCAAACCATTACCATCCTCATCAACAACAGCATCAACAACACTAACACCACTACTAGTCGACAACAACTTCTCACCCGTAACATTAATAGCCTCACCATTCCCTAAACCATTAATCAAAAAAACAGCCAAAAGAGCAACAATCAAAACAACAGCCAACAACACCAAATACTCGATGGTGCCTTGTGCACCACAACAATTTTGATTAGACGTTTTACAAAATTTTGCAAAAGTCCACTGCTCATGCAACTTAATTAAATTTAATTTACTCATAAAAATCACAAACTATATAAAAATATGAAACAAAGAAAATAAAAAGCCGGTTGATATAAACAATTAGTTTATTAAAAAGATTTTATTCAAAATTAAATAAAAACAAAGAATAAGAGGTTGATAGAATATGTTTCCAGGTGGAATGAATCCAAAAAATATGAGTAGAATGATGAGACAAATGGGTATTAAGACTGATGAGCTTGATGCAAAAAGTGTTGAAATTAAATTAAATGATGGAAGAAAACTTGTTTTTAATAATCCTCAAATTCAATTAATGGAAGTCCAAGGACAAAAAACATACACTTTAATTGGAACTCCTATTGAAGAAAAAGAAATTCCAAGTGAAGATATTGATATGGTTAGTGAACAAGCGAATGTTTCAAAAGAAAAAGCAAAAGAAACTTTAGAAGAATGCGACGGAGACATAGCAACAGCAATAGAAAAACTAAACAAAAAAGAATAAAACTAATTTTAATTAATTAAGTGCCATTTATGGCACTATTTTTCGCTAGCCTTTTGTAAAAGGCTAAGCAATAGAAAAACTAAACAAAAAAGAATAAATTAAAAAAAATAGAATTGAGCTTTAATGCTCAATTATCAAATTTTTATTTTTCAATAGCAAGCCGTATTTGTGCAGTATCGCCTGATGCTACTGCATAAATTGACAAATTAACATTTTGATCTAAAACATCAGTCATGTTAACCATTGTAGTAAATGATGATTTTTCAAAAGTTACTTCTTTGTTTAAATCAATTGAGAATACTTTTGCTAAATCAAAATATGCTAATTTTTTTGATGTTAAAGAATAGTTAGTTTCAAGTAATTCTTTTAAAGAATTATATTTGTCTTCATTCACTTTTCCAGAAATTGTTTCTGTTGGATAAGTAATTTTATTTTCATCAAAATACTTTAAAATTAAAGAATTTACTAACATCATATTTTGATCAGTAGTTATTTCTAAAATATTATTATTTAAAGTTGAATTAATATTTAGTTGATTTAAATCAGTGATAAAATTTAAATCATTTTGATTGTTTAAATCAACCATAACACTTATTTTCCCAGTATTAGTTAAGTTAAACATTATATTTGAATCAATTTTATTAAAATCATTTTCTAAATTATTTTTGTCCGCAAAGAAAATTGTGTTTCTTGTTGCATTAAAAATTAAATCTTTATCAAATGATTTTATTGGTAAATTTATGTCAAACATAAATTGATTTTGTGCAACATTTTCACCAAACAACTCTACCAATATAATATCATTGTTTTGTAGTTTTATTGTCCCATGAACTTTAACTAAATCATTTACTGAAACTGACCCTCCAACTAATACCGGAATTGATTTTGTAGAAAATGAATAATTTCTTGAAAAATTATTATCTAATGTTAATTCAATTTTTTCAGGAGGACTAACTGTAACATATTTTAACAAAGATTGTTGCCCAGTGAAATAAACAATATCTTTTAATTCAGTACCAATTGCTGTTAAGTCAGCGCCATCTCTTAAAGTTATTTCTGCAGAGTAGGCATATTGTTTATCTAAATATGGAAAAAATTCAGATTTAGTAATTCTTAATATACCTGTTATTTTTCCAACAACTTTATCAACATCATCTATTGAAGTAATTTTTGATAAATTAATATCTGAATAAAATCTAACTGTTTTTTCTACTTTAATTACATTTGCATCAAATTCAGTAGAGTATTCAAAAACTTGCGAATCAACAGTATTGCTTACATTAGTAGTTGAATTTGTGTCTGTTGCAACTAATGCACTATTAGAATCATTATTACTCCAAATCATTGGACCAAGCATTCCACCAGCTAAAGCTACAACTAAAAAAATAACTAACCAAGTTTTTAAATTATCCATATTCATTTAATTCACCTTCAATATTTATCTTAATTAATTAGAATTAATTAGCTTTAAAAAGGATTAGCAACAGCAATTATTTTAATTAAAAAGGTGTTAAAATGGTTAAAAAAGAAAATGATACAAATAATACAACTTTAAAAGAAACAAAAGCTAAGGGACATAAAAAAATGTTTTTAGTAAGTTATATTGGTAGAGAATTACTTGGAAATTCAGTTTTTGATACAAATATAGAAAAAATTGCAAAAGAAAATAATGTTTTTAATAAAGAGCGAGCTTATAAACCATTAATTGTAATAAATGGAGAAAATGAATTACTTCATGTTGTTGAAGATGAAATTCAAAAAATGAAAGAAGGGGAAGAAAAAAGAATTGTTATCGCTCCAAGTCATGCTTTTGGTGAAAGAAAAAATGAATTAGTAAAAGTTGTACCGCTTCAAGTTTTTAGAGATCAAAAAATTAATCCAATTCCAGGACTTGTTGTTGCAATTGGCCAAAGTTTTGCAAAAGTCCAAAGTATAAGTGGTGGAAGAGTAAGAGTAGATTTTAATAGCCCTCTTGCTGGAAGAGAAATTGAATATTATGTAAAAATTGAAAAAGAAATAAAAGGAAATAAAGATATTGGAGAGAAGATTTTTGAAAAATATTTTTCAATGGTGCCTAACGCAAAACATTCTTTTTCAGGAGATAAAACAATAATTGAATTAGAATCTGAAACAATGAAAAATTTAGATAAAGTGCTTGATGGACTTAAAACTCTTGCAAAAGAGTTTGATGCAGTTATTGATTTTAAAGAAATTAAATCAA
>JAQUZG010000004.1:0-7315 GCA_028691435.1 Candidatus Iainarchaeum sp. | reverse complement strand
TTAATTTGTAAAATTCTTAAATAATTCTTTTTCAAGCGCGGCTTTTATTTTTTCTGCATCAAAACCAAGTTTAATTAATCTTGTTTGACCTTTAATCCCTTTTCCAGAATTTGTTACTAAAATTAATCCATACATTTCTAGTTCAGTAATATATTGTCTATACCATCTACTTGTTATAGTTCGTTCGTTAAATTTTTTTGCAAGTTTTAAATATGCTTCAAATATTTCTCCAGAAAAAAGAACCCCTTTTTCTGTTTCGCCACTAACTTTTGTAAAATGTGGGGATTGTAAAGATAATTGAGCAATTGCATATAGTACTAATTGTTGTTGTTCTGGAAGTGTTGAAATCATTGAAAGAATTATTTCTTCTTCTACACTTATTTTTGCTTTTTCAACTAATTCATCAGTCACTTTAAAAGTTTCAGTTTTATCAGCTATTTCTCCAGCTCGTTGCAATAACATAACTGCAGTTCTCGCATCCCCAGATTCTTGTGCTGCGATTGCTGATGCAAGTGAAATTGCATTATCTTCAACACAATTTTGTTTAAATGCTTTTTCTACTCGTTCTTTTAAAATTTCTTTTAATTCATTTGCATTATATGGATCAAAAACCATTTCTCTTTCACATAAAGATGATTTTGTTCGTGGATCAAGTTTTTCCTTAAATGTTAAATTATTTGATATCCCAATAACAGTTAATGACCCTGATTTGATTTCATCATTTCCTCTACTTATAGAATACATTAAATCATCAACATCTTTTACTTTGTCAAGTTCATCAAGAACTAAAACAATATGTGCTTTTTTGATAGATGAAAATTCAAGTAACTTTTCATAAACAAAAGATGCACTATATCCTAAAAAATCATTTTCTGGATAAAGTGATCTAAGAGCTTTAAGCATAACTTTGTACTTTGAAGGATGACTTCTACAATTAACATAACAATTGTATACAGGTAATTCTTTTTTTGTTACAAATTCATCTAATTGTTCAACGACATGTCTCACAGTTGATGTTTTGCCTGTCCCAGTTTTTCCGTAAATGAATATATTATTAGGTTTAGAATTATTCACTACTGCACTTAATCCTTGCGTTAAGTCATTAATTTGTTTCTCTCTATAAGGTAAATTTTTTGGAATATGATGGGGAGATATAATATCTTTATCTAAGAAAACAGTATTTTTTAACATTTGTCTTTCAAATATGTTTTCCATATTAAAATAAATAGTTCAAAAAGTTTATTAATGGTAGTTCTACTTCCAGTACTTTTATTCCATTAATAAATTTATGTATTTTATTAAAAAACTAATTTAAAAAATAATTTAACAAATATTTAGTCATCTAAAAAACAATGGGTTTATATATTTTTTATTTAAAAAATATTTTACGTTTGATGAATAGGTATTAAAAACTATTCATAGAAATAAATGTATAATAAAAATCGCTTAATAGCGGGGTGTGATTTAAATGAGTATTTTTAATAAAATTATGTCAAAAGAAAAACCAAGTGTAAATTTAGAAGATTTTTTAAATAATTTAGATGAAGTTGAAGAAGAAAATTATGAAGATGCTGATGCATTTGTAAAACCATTTGATTTAATTGTTGATGCTGATGTAACAGCAATCGTTTCTGAAGCAAGACAAGGAAACATTATTTTAGTTAATATTGAAACCTTAGCAAAAAAAGATAAAGCAAAATTAAAACAATTAATTGCTTCAATAAAAGAAGAAGTAAAAGCTATTGATGGGGACATTGCACAAATAACACATGAAAGAATTTTAGTTACTCCTTCAAAAGTAAAAATTATTAAGAAGAAAAAGTAATAATTAATCATGGAAAGAACAGTGTATTTGGACGGGCAACTAATACCCATTGAAATACAATCAAGTAAATCAATCAGTGAAATTGAAAATAAATTAAAAGAAAAGTTTTGGAATAGTTATAATATTGCTAAACCAAAACTTATCATCACACCTTATTTTTACTTTTTCTATCATTATTATAAACTAAAAGACAATGTTATTGAAAAATCATTTGATGGAAAAATTGCATTAAATGGATCTAATTTAAAAATCGATATTGATGCAACAAGTTTAATTTCAAAAAAAATGAATAATTTAATTAATCAACTCGATCAAGAGTTTACTCAAGAAGAAACATTAATTACAAAAGCAACTGAAAAAAAAGTTTTAAGATATAAATTAAGTGAATATTTTTTAGTTCCAAAAGAACAAGTAGTAATATCAAGAATTTCAAAATATTATATTCCTTTTTATGAAATTAAAATTACAATTAATAAAAAAGATTACATTGTTAAAGTAAATGCAAGTGACGGAAAGATTTTTGATTTAGATAAAATTCCAGCTCGTGAAAAAAGCAATATTGAAATTACAATTGATACAATAAATGATTTAAAAAATCCAAAAAGTTGGGCAAGTTATTCTAAAGGATTATTTAATGAAACTAAAACGGGCATAAAAAAAATAAAACCAAAAAAAATTAAGTTTGATTCAAGTTTTTTAACTGAAAAATGGACAATTGTTTTAATGATTTTAATTGGACTTTTAATTATTTATTTTGCTTTATTTAAATTATAAATTTAATCGATTCATATAATGAATTTAATTTTCAATTATTCAAATAAAGTTAATAAATACATTAACCCCATACCAAATATCATCATTGAAAGTAAAACAATAAAGTATTTTTTTGTTTGACATTTATTTAATTCAGGGATTAAATCTGTTCCAGCAATATAAATAAACCCCCCAATAGCAAGTGCAATAACATAAACTGAAATATTAGATATTAAAGTTGAAAATAATAGCATTAATCCTGCACCAACAAAAGAAGTTAATGAAACTAAAAAATTAAGGACTAATGCTTTCTTTTTTGAAAATCCACCTTTAAGTAAAACTCCAAAATCACCAATTTCTTGTGGAATTTCATGAATTATAACAGCTAAAGCAGTAGTAATTCCAAGATTAATATCTGTCAAAAATGCTCCAGCAATAACTACTCCATCTAAAAAGTTATGAAAAAAATCTCCAACTAAATTCATATATGAAAAAGATAAATGTTTATGTGTTGTATGATGACAATGGTGCCATGAGATTAAATTTTCAATTATATAAAATAAAACTATCCCTAATAAAATAAAAATTGCATAAAAAGATATATCGCCAGATTCTGCTAATTCAGGAAGCAAATGTAAAAATGCGCCACCGAATAATCCTCCAACAGAAAACGCAACCATTAAGTCTAAAACAAAATCAGATTTTAATTTTAAAGTGTAAAATAAAATTGCTCCAACAAATGAAACAAGCGAAACTAAAACTAATACAAAAAATAATTCAAAAATCATACATATAATAAATATACAAAGAATTAAAAATGAAATATTAAAATTGTGTGTCAATTCTGACACACTAATTGCTTAACTTTAAAAGTGGGAGGCATAAATTTAAGCAATTATTATTCTACCCATTGGTTTAGGTTTATTAACATCTGTTTTTTCAAAATGTAATTCTTCACCAACATTAATTTCTTCTTTATTTACTCCAGCAACCATTAAAACAACTTGTGCACCAATTTTACTGCACAATCTGTCACCAGATTTTGATTCAACTGAAACAACTTTTTTTGAAGAGTCTCCGCAAACAAACATTTCTTCAGAAACTGCTCCTTCAACTAATTTTCCAATTACACATAATTCGTCAGTTCCAAAAAATTTGTCTGTTTTCAAAACTGCTACTTTTCCCCTAGCAATTGTCTTTGCTAAAGCTCCCATTGAACTATTCAATGATATATTTGTTACACTCATTTTTACCACTCCCTACTTTTTTTAAAGGCATTTTAATAAAGGCAATTTTTATTAATAAGGTTATACACTATAAAAATCAAACCAATTTATTAAATATATTTAGAAATCTAAACTAGAATTTTTTTTATTTCACTCCAAATTCCCAATTTCCAAATACTTATTTATTTATGTATATGTAGTATAAAAAGGTTATGTTTACTTTGGCGTTGTAGATTAATTCACGAGCCGATTGGCGTGTAGATTAATAGAAAAATTAGTCTAAACTTATTGTTTCATCTTCAACGGATATAACTGTTGAAACATTTGCTTCTGGAACTGAAAATGTTTCTTTTTCAATAAAAAGTCCACAAATTAATTCAATATTAATTTTATCAAATAAAAAATAAAAGTTTAAATTATTACTATCAAAAGTAGCTAAATAAAAATCATCTTCTTTTACATATATTGGACATTGTTGCCAAAATTTTATTTCTTTTAAAAAATCTGATTTTGAATATTCTATAAAAGAAAATGAATAATCAGGGTGATCTAAAACAAAATCTTGTACTTCTGGTGTAGCAAAAACTATTTCTTCAGGAATTTTAGATTTTTCTTGAAGTAAATCATTTACTTGTGTGCACCCAAATAATGTAAAAATAAGTAAACAAATTAAAATAATAAATAATTTTTTCATAATAATCAATAAATTCCAAAGTTTAAAAATATTACTTATTATTTAAATGAGCATCAATTAATTTTTGTCTTTGAACTGTGATATTTTGAATATACTCATTTGTTTTATTACCATCTTTTTTTGGGGCAAATTTTTCTGCTATCAAACTAACCGTTTTTCTGTGCCCCCCGGCATAAACATCTGAAGCAATTAAATCAACACCCGCTTTAAATCCAGCTTCAAAAGTTGGAAAAATTCTAAATCCTAAATCATCACTCAATTCACCTTTTTTTGCACGAATATTAAAAATATTTTTATTATGTCTAACTCTGACACCATCAGAAGCATGCCTATTTTCAAATCTTGAAAGTGATAACATATATGATGGACTAATTCCTTTTTGAATACAATAATCATACAGTCTTTTAGAAGTTTTTAAATCAAAAATTTTTTTAGAATATGAAAATCTTGTTAATTCATTAAAAAAAACTCTGCTTGAAATAATCTGATTCTTTGGTAAATCTTTTATTAAAACTGAATTAAAATTATACACTACATTTGTTTGTTTATTTTTCCAATTATTTATCATAGCAGCTTCATTTTTTTGTAATTGTCCTTTAAAAACAGCAACTTTTTTATCTTCTAAACTAGTTTGAACATTTTGACTTTGTCTAACAGCATTAATTTCACGAGACTTTGCATTAGCATGATTAAAACTTGCAACAACAGTTGCTCCCGCTAAAACTACTCCAGCACCAACTAAAGCAAGCCTTTTTTTATAATTAATTGATCTTTCTTTAAAAAAATGTTTAATGTTTGATGCAACTAAATTTGGACGTTTTTTTGGAAGCACTATTTGCCGTTTAGAATTTATTCCAACTAAGGCTGAACGATTAGAAATCTTTGAAGGCATAAAATATATATTAAAATAAAGTTTTATAATTTTAACTAAACCACTATAAACAGTAGACAAATATCTTTTTCATAATAAAATTAAGCTTAAGTAATATATAAACCATATTAGATTAATTTATTTAACAATTTTACTTCTTGTTTAAGCATATCATCATTTAATGAATCCATTTCATTTTCAAAGTAAGTTTTAAATTCTTGAAATAAATTTTTGTACTCATTTGATACAGTTAACGGAGTAGATTGATGTTCCCATTTGTTTAAAGTATATTCGATTGGAACAATTATTCCATCTTCTTTATTTACTGATGGCACAATAATAGTTTTTGGTTCATTTATTAAACCTTTCTCATCATTCATCCAATTTTTCAGTAAATCAGCATATCTAGAAAGAAGTACTGCTTTTCGTATTCCATTATTTTGATAATAATCAGATTCTACTTTAATTAAATTTACTTCTTCATTAGTGTTATTAATTTGACCAGTTCTATCTTCATAAGTCACATTTAATTTTAGATTTGCATTATCATTTAATTTTTTTAATTTTAATAAGATTACTCCGCCTTTCACACCTTCTTCTTTACTTGAGGACGGAAATAAAGTATTAACTTTCATTATTTCTCCAGTAGATTCGTTTGCTTCTGGTGAGCCATATACTTTTTGTATTTCAAAACCATTGGATTCTAGTTTTAAATTTAAATTAAACACTAATGGAGTTACCATATAATCAAATTCATCCCCCATTCTTTTTTTGAATTCACTAGAAGAATGAACTGAATAATAATTTGCACCTCTCACCTTAGTTATTTCTTCAATTAATTCTGTTTGAAAATCTACTCCTATTCCAATAAATGTAATATAAATCCCATCATCAGCATTTGTTTTTGTCATGCCAAGTAAAGAATCTTCTCCAATTTGTCCAACATTAGGCATTGCATCAGTTAAGAAAATAATTCTATTTTCATATTCTGTTTTATCATTATTTTTATATTCTTCAAATAATGAAGTTGCTTCTTTTAATCCCGCTTCAAAATTTGTTCCTCCCCTAGGAGTAATTTCTAAAATATGGTTTGATATAGCAACCATATCAGTTTGACCAACTAACTCAATTGGTTTTGCTAAATAAGAAGAGCTATCAAATAACACCATCCCAAATCTATCATCATCATTTAATTGTTTTAATAATTCAACAACTGATTCATTTGCAATTTGCATTTTTGATTTTGATTTATCTTCATCTAAACTATTATTATCAATTTTATTTCCAAATGAATCATAATAATATTTGTTAAAGTTTGACCCCATTGAACCAGATATATCTAAAACTACGACTAGATTAAGTTTTTTTCTTTCAAAGTCGCTTTGTTTCATTCCAGAATTTAAACCAACTGATAAATAATAATCATCTTTTTCTGAAAAGGGATCTTTTGTTAAAGCATAACTATATGAAGGACAAAATAATTCATTACATTCTTTTGTATTTATTGTATCAAAATAATAATCATAAAATAAACCTTCATAAGTTAAATCACTAGGTTGAGGAAAATAATTATTTTCTATATTAGCTCTAAAATTACTAATATCTTTTGCTCCACCAACAGAATACCCCATCGAATCATTTGTACTTAATGATTGAGAAACAGCCCCAATTGAACCAACGTTCATTAATCCCTTTACAACATTTGAAAAATCTGAATTAGAGTTAGATGAATAAAACCAACTATCTAACTTATTCTGTTCAAGCAGTGGATTTTTTGATAAAAATAAAATTGATAGAACAAGTATTAGAACAATACAAACAATAATTATTGCTAAAGTTTTTTTAGATTTTAAATTCATTCAGATATTAGTTTGATACATTTATTTAAACCTAATTATTATGTTAGGAATTTTGCTAACAATTAATCTAAGTTAGATTAAAATTAA
>JAQUZG010000003.1 GCA_028691435.1 Candidatus Iainarchaeum sp. | reverse complement strand
TAAATCTACTTGTATGTCTTGTTCTTGTAGCCAATTAACTCACCTATGTCTTTCTCACCAGAATTTATAGAAATTAAGGAAAGAAACATTTATAAATCCAGTCTTGGATTTAAAAAAAATTAGATAAATATGATTTTTTTTACTAAAAATACTCTTTAAACTCATTAATTATATTGTTCATTAAAGTCAATTGAATTTTGTTGTTAATGTATTTTTTAAAATTGTTTTTGTTAACTCGAATTATATCTAATACTTCATTTTCTTGTAATTTAAAATTTTTATTTTGATTTAATAATTTTACAATGAATACTGTTCTTCTTTGGCCATCACGCCAAATTCCAGTTGATTTAAATTTTTTTTCAGATGTCTCTTTTGACCAATTGAGTTCATCGATAAATTTACTTTTTCCAATAATTTTAATTTCATTATTTTCAATATCTAATTCTTCTTTTAATTCTCTAATTAATGTTTCTTCTTCTGTTTCATTATTTTCTATTCCTCCGGCTGGGATTTTCCAATAATCTAATTCTTTTGTCTTTCCTTTTGTATCTAAAACTAAAATAAATTCTTTTTTATCATTTAATATAAATGCAGAAACTCCTCTTCTATAATTCATATTAATATTCGCTCCAAAACAATAAAAAATTGTTGTTTATCTAATTTATTTTATTAAATTTTTATTATAGTCAAGTCATTAACAAATAGTGTTAATTTTAAAACATCTATTAGTAATTTATTTGTATGAATCTAATAAATTTTAAAGATTATAATGAGATTAAAGAATCTTTAAAACTTGCAAAGGAAAAGTTTTCTCTTGGAAAAGATATGTTCTTTTTAAACAAGGTTGCTGTTGAAGAAACAACTCCTGAGATTGTTGCATTTTATCGTGCAAAGCGAATGTCAAATTTAATTACTGGAAAAACTGTTTTAGATCTATGTTGTGGAAGTGGAATGGATTCGATTGGCCTAGCAAAATATGCAAAAAAGGTCATTGCAATTGATAATAATTATGAAACTATTGAATGTGCTAAACAAAATGCAAAATTATGTGGCATAACTAATATTGAGTTTATTTGTATTGATTATAAAAAATTCGATTTTACAAAAGAAAAAATAGATTTTGTTTTTTCTGATCCTGAACGAAGAAAAGAAAACAAACGATTAAAACTTTTAAATGAAACTAATCCAAGTACAATTGAATTAATTAATTTCTTAAACAAAAATCAAATTAATGATTTTGTTATTGAAATTTCAAATAATTTTACACTTGATGAATTAAATAAAGAACTTGATGTGATTGACACTGAATTAAAATCAAATTGTGAAAAAGAATTTTGTTTATTTAATAAAAATCCTAATTGTATAAATCTTTATTTTGGAAAATTTAAAGAAACTGAAACTAGTTTAGTTAATATTAATATGGAGTTATTTGATGACAAAACAATTGTTGAAGATAGATTAATTTTAACTAATTCACCAATTAATCAATTAAATGATTTTAAAGAAATAAATGTTTTAATAACAACTCAATCACACCAAAAATATTATTTATATGAATTAATTAAAGGAATTGATGGAATGAATTTAATTAATGATTTAATAAATTTAATAAAACAAAAAAATAATTTATTATTAAAAGAAAATATTGATTTATGTGAAGAAAAAAATCATAATGGTCCATTAAATATATATACTATATATAATAAAGATGAAAACAAACAATCTAATTTGATAATTGATAAGTTAATTGAATCAAATTTTTTTAAAAATCGTTTTGAAGTACTATTTTTTGATAAAAAAGTTTGTGAAAATAAAGAATTTTTAAAAAATTCTACTGTATTATCAAGGTTAATTGAAAAATTAAATCAATTTAATGTTTCTAAAATTGTATTAAGGGGAAAATTTGAGGAAAAGATCCAAATTGAATTAAAATCAAAAATAAATTCTAATTTAATTAATAAAAATGGAATAAAAGCACATATATTTTTCTTTGAAAAAAATTTAATTATCGCAAAAAACATTGATTTTGATGCTTAATTACCTCTAAAAAACACATTCTTTGAAAAGTTTGAAGAAAGCTTTATAAAGGTTATCTCCAAAAATTATATTAGCAATTTGACCTTCTGGTGAGGGTAAGTTGCAAGAGCTAAATTGAATAATTGGTTTTGCTGATTATTGCAAGTTCTCTACATTGAACTTTTGTTCAATAAGAAAAATGTTTTTTGTTTGCGTAAGCTTACAAAAATAAGTTTATGAGTACTATCGTTTTTGGTAGTATGATGTTGGTTAGGTCATAAAAAATAATTGGTAAGAGATTCTATAACCAATTTTATTAAGTTTCAATACATAATACATAATTATGCTAGATTTGATCAATAACGAATTTGCAAATTAATTTGTGGAATTCCAGCTGATCCTACTGGCGGAAACTGCTATCGAAATCCGGCTCAAGCCATGCAAGTCAAAAGGTTCGGAAGAATACTTGGCACACGGCTCAGTAACACGTAACTAACCTACCCTTAGGAAGGGTTAACCCCGGGAAACTGGGATTAATGCCCTATAGGTAATTCATACTGGAATGTTGAATTGCCCAAAAAAGCTCACTATTCCGTGAGTGGTGCCTAAGGATGGGGTTGCGGCACATTAGGTAGTTGGCGGGGTAACTGCCCACCAAGCCGATGATGTGTACGGGCCCTGAAAGGGGTAGCCCGGAGAAGGGAACTGAGATAAGGTCCCTAGCCCTACGGGGTGCAGCAGTCGCGAAACCTTTACAATGCACGTAAGTGTGATAAGGGGATTTCGAGTGCTCTCTATGAGAGCTTTTGTTAAATGTAAAAAGTTTGATGAATAAAGGGGGGGTAATATACGTGCCAGCCGCCGCGGTAATACGTAACCCCTAAGTGGTTTCCACTTGTATTGGGCCTAAAACACCTGTAGCCGGTGCATTAAGTCTTTTGTGAAATCAATTTGCTTAACAAATTGAATTGCTAAAGATACTGCTGTGCTTGGGGAAGGAAGACGTAAAGAGAATTTTTGGGGTAACGGTGAAATGTGATGATCCCAAAAGGACTACCAGTAGCGAAGGCGCTTTACGAGGACTATCCCGACGGTGAGAGATGAAAGCTGGGGGAGCGACCAGGATTAGATACCCTGTTAGTCCCAGCCGTAAACGGTGTGGACTAGGTGTTTCATTTGCTACATGCAAATGGGGTGCCGTAGCGAAGGCAATAAGTCCACTGCCTGGGGAGTACGCCCGCAAGGGTGAAACTTAATGGAATTGGCGGGGACTCACTACAAGGGGTGGATGTTCCGGTTTAATTGGATACAACGCCCGAAAATCTTACCAGGGAAGACAGCAGTGTGATGGACAGTCTGAAGGGCTTTCTTGACGCGCTGAGAGGTCCTGTATGGCCACCGCCAGCTCGTACCGTGAGGCATCCTGTTAACTCAGGCAACGGGCGAGACCCACGCCAATAGTTGCTACCTATTCTTTTGAATAGGGCACTCTATTGGGACTGCGAGAGTAATCTCGAGGAAGGAGTGGTCAACGGTAGGTCTGTATGAGCCGAATTTCCTGGGCAACACGTGACATACAATGGTTAAGACAATGGGCTGCTAACCCGAAAGGGGGCGCTAATCTCTAAAACTTAACCTCAGTTCGGATTGAGGGCTGTAACTCGCCCTCATGAAGCTGGAATCCCCAGTAATCGTGTGTCATTAACGCACGGTGAATACGTCCCTGAGTCTTGCACACACCGCCCATCAAGCCAGCCGAGTAGAGTTATGATGAGTTTATTCCTTCATGGTATAAACGATTCTTGGCTTTGCGAGGGGGGCTAAGTTGTAACAAGGTGTCCGTAGGGGAACCTGCGGACGGATCACCTCCTATAATAAAAAAGAATTTTCTGAAATGAAAATTTTCTTTAATACTGTGCGATTAAAGTTTTGTATAGACCTTTAAAATTATTATTTATACTAACCAACAATTCATAAAATAAATTTGCGAAGCAAATTGAAGAAAATGGACTTAATAGGTATTGGCCATTCGTTTGCAGTAAGTAAACGGATACTCTATAAAAACAAGCGAAGGCACATATTTATGGGCTTGTAGCTTAGTTGGTAGAGCGTCCGCCTTGCACGCGGAAGGTCGGGGGTTCAATTCCCTCCAAGTCCACTGACTTTTTTCCAAAAAGTCAATTAAAAATGTGCCATAAATGGCACGGTGATTAATTGAAAGAAGTCAATGTCGATTATTTCGAAAGAAATAACACATCATTATATTTGTGATGTTCCTATTCTAGGTTTTTCTAGGATAGAAGGACAAACAATTGTCCTGTTTAAGTAGCAATACTTAAATGGTTGCACAGTTGTCGCATAGGAGTAGTAGCATATAATACAGTGAAATGAATTTCTCTAGTATGTAAAAAATATAAATTCGGCAACGTTACGCCAGTTAATGGATGACTAGGCTCAAGCACCGAAAAAGGACGTGGCAAGCTGCGATAAGCCTTGGCGAGATGCATGCAATCTTTGAACCAAGGATTTCTGAATAATTCTGCAAAGAAAGGGAACACGGTGAACTGAAGCATCTAAGTAACCGTAGGAAAAGAAAACAAAAGTGATTCCGCAATGCGAGGCGATCAAACGCGGATGAGGGCAAACCGAATCTGTTACCGTGAGGTAATGGAGTTGTGGTGTTAGTTAAAACTTTTTTTAAGAGAAGAAGTAATCTGGAACGATTTACCAAAGAGGGTGATAGTCCCGTATTTTAATTAAAAAAAGTTTATTTCTAATAAGCGAGTACTGTGCATGGTTGTGCGCAGGAACATAGGAGTATCAACTCCTAACCCTAAATATGTCTTGAGACCGATAGCGAATTAGTACCGCGAGGGAACGTTGAAAAGTATCCTTAATAGGAGTTTAAAAGCACCTGAAATTAACTGGTTACGGGGAGGCAGGGCATGAAAGAGCGTAAGCTCAGTGTTCTGTCGTACGTCGTGAAGCACGAACAAGGGAATTTGTTGTAGTGGCAAGGTTAACTGTTTTTAAGCAGGGAACCGTAGGGAAACCGAGTTTGCGCAGTACGTAAGTATGAGGCAAAGAGTTCGTGGCTTTTAGTCACTGCAACCAGACCTGAAACTAGGCGATCTAATCCTTAGCAGGCTGAAGCCCCCTCACAAGGGAGTGGAAGGCCGAAACTAGTGCTAGTCTATCTGCTTAGGTGACTTGGGATTAGGCGTAATAAGCGTATCGAGCCTAGTGATAGCAGGCTCCTCTTGAAAAATCTCTGAGGATTGCTTCGCTGGAGAACGAATATGGTGTAGAGATACTGGTTAAAAAATGTTGCCTGGAAACGGGTAGTTTTTTTGCCAAACTCCGAAGCTATGTTCTTCGTAGAAGGCGGGAGTAGGGGCATTGGCGTAAGGTTAATGTCCGTAAGGGTAAGAACCCAGCTTCGTGTTAAGGTCCTAAAATATTAGTTAAGTGTTAGTAAAATGTGTGTTTGCTCTAAAACAGTGGGGAGGTAGGCTTAGAAGTAGCCATCCTTTAAAGAATGTGTAACAGCTCACCCACCTAGATCAAGTGCCATGAAAATGATCGGGGCTAAAACTAATTACCGATACACGAAAGATGTTATAGTTTATAACATTCCTTGTAAGGAGGTGTGCTGATGGCTTAGAAGCTTGTTCGTGAGAGCAGGTGGAGCTTTTAGCAATATGGATCCTTGTAATAGTAGTAACGATAGAGTTGTGAGAACCAACTCCGCCGAAAGGGCCAGGGTTTCTTAGCGCTTATGATAAGCTAAGAGTTAGTCGGTCCTAACTTACCTCATAAAAGGAGTAGTAAGGAATGGGAAACGCGTTCATAGTCGCGTACTTTTTACATAAGATTTCGGCAACGATAGATATACTTTTGACGTATTGGGCTAGTTGAAGCTACACCATCGTGTAGTCCAACATAGATAATTCTATGGAGAGTCGTAATGACGAGAAGTAGAATAATTGTGGAATGGCAGCAATGTTTCGACAAGGCCTGGTGCCCATGAAAAATGAGTATATAATGATTGTAAAAAACCGTACCAAGAACCGTGAAAGGTGCCCCTGGTTGAGAAGACCAAGGCGTACTGGGGGAATTGACTTAAGGGAATTCGGCAAAATAGTTCTGTATCTTAGGTATAAGGAATGCCTGCATAGCAGTATGCAGGTTTCAATAACAAGCGGTGTCCGACTGTTTATCAAAAACACAGGTCCCTGCTAGCCAGCAATGGTGTGTATAGGGGCTGACTTCTGCTCACTGCAAGTAGGTGAAAATCTGTTTCAACGGATCTAAGCCCTTGTGAAGAGCGGGCCTAACTCTGAGGCTCTTATGGTAGCGTAATACCTTGCCGGTTTATTGCCGGCTTGCACCAAGGAAGTAACGAGATACCAGCTGTCCCTAAGTTGAGCCCAATGAAATTACTTCGCTGTGTATATGCTGCGGACATCCAACGGGAAGAGAAGACCCCACGGAAGTTTACTACAGCCTGATGTTGTGGTATAGTTCTTTATGTATAGAGTAGTTGGGAGTAATCGATGCAATTTCGTCAGGAATTGTTGATACGAAAGTGTAACACCAACCCTAAGGGAATATACTGCTTACCTCGTAAGGGGGACACCATTTGGTGGGTAGTTTGGCTGGGGCGGCACGCTCCTGAAAAAATATCAGGAGCGCCCAATGGTATGCTCAAGCGAGTTAGAAATTCGCTGTAGAGTGCAAGAGTAAAAGCATGCTTAACTATGTTTCTAATAGCACGAAACGTAGGAAGGAAACTTGGGTCTAGCGAACGCTAGTGTGTCTATTGATGGGACCCTAGTCTAACAATGAACCTATCCTGGGGGTAATTGAGTTGTCGCGGGTAAGAGTTCATATCGACCCCGCGGTTTGCTACCTCGCCGTCGTCTCATGGCATCCTGGTTGTGCATAAGCAGCCAAGGGTGGAGGGGTTTACTCATTAAAGCCGTACGTTAGTTGGGTTAAGAACGGTGCGAGCCAGTTTGGATACTATCTGTTGGATGTGTTGATTGACTGAGGGGAAGATGCAGGGAGTACGAGAGGAACGCTGCGTCGCAGCCTCTAGTGTGCCAGTTGTCTGATAAGGCAATGCTGGGTAGCCACGCTGTAGTGGATAAGAGCTGAAAGCATCTAAGCACGAAGCCATCCCTAAAAATAGTCAGTCATTTTTGAACCATTCTGTAAAAGGAATGCTAGAAACAAGAGCACTTATAGAAGATAAGATTGATAGGTTGCTTGTATAAGCATGAAGCTTTTGCGACATGTTAAGCATTGCAATACTAAAAGCTCGAGGTTGCTAAGTATATATAAAACACGCTAAAGAAATTCGGTGTTCGCTATAGCATTTGCTACTACTCCTAAAATCACAAAGATGCAATAATAATCTTTTTTTATTTTAATTTTTATTTAGGATTTACTCTTGTGTTAACACTAGTTAAATTTTAAAAATTAATTTAGTATTATCTCAAAGTTATTTTTACTGTTTAAATTGGCTTGAACATAACATTTTTAAACAAGTAAAATTATTGTAATAATAACCTAAAGGAGGGTTATTATGGCTGATGTAAATGTAAACATTACACCTGGAAAAGATGTAAGTCGACTTGAGGTAATTATAAGAATGATTTATGGTATGATTGTTGGAATTGTGCTGTATTTATTTTTAATAGTTACTTATATAGTAATATTAATTAATTTCTTCTCTTGCTTAATTTTAGCAAAAAGAATTGCTCCTGAATTTACTGCAAAAGTAATTGCTCAAGCAACAAAATTAATGGCTTATATGTTCTACGTAACTGATGAAAGACCACCAATTATTCCAGAATTGTAAATCATAAATTGAATTAACTGCTTTAAAATAAGCAGTTAATTTAATACAAATAACTTTTTTTAATTTATTTTTTTTTTTTTTTTTTTTAAATGCTTATTCAAATATTTTATTAAATGTTTTATTTTTATTAGTGTAAATAAATAATTGAGTGGTATTATTTATGGAGCAATTATTTTTTACACTATGTTTAAAAAGCTTTATAACTTATCTTTATTAAAAGTTAAATAATATTTAATTGTGTTAATTAGTGGTGGATATGGGTATTTATTCTTCTTTAGAAGACAAATGGTATGATTTGCTTGATAAGATTGATAATGTTCTTCCAATTTATAAGTTAATTGATCCGATTGATAATATTGTTCCATCTTTTATATTATTTAGTCTGATTTTTTTGTTTATTTTTATTGGTATAATTTTTGTTTTAACTCAATCTAATTTGAATAACAATTATTTATTTGAAGTTGTTGTTCTTGGAAAAGATGGTTTTCCTATTGAAGGGGCAAAAATTAAATTACCTTTGGCTATCGGTGAAGATGAATTAGTTACTGATGCTAGTGGAAAAGCAATGTTTGCTTCAAATGAATCTTTATTACAAATTACAGTGTCTAAATCAAACTTTAATTCTATTTCAAAAACTATTGATGCAAGTACTGGCGTTGTTACACTTATTTTATCTCCTATGTCTAATGATAGTTTAGCTGTTGATGAAAACTCCCCAAATTTAAATTTTGTTAATAAAAAATTTTATTTTACAATTTATGATTCTGCTTTTGATTATATTCCGGGAGCTTCATTAAAAATTAATTGTGATGGTAAAATTAATGAATTGAATTCGCAAACAAAAAATGGATTTGAATTTACACTTGAACAAGGGTGTGTTAATTTGTCACTTACTGCAAGTGCAGTTGGTTTCACTACAAAAAGTAAAGTAATTAAATCTTATATTGAAAGAGATTCAATTGTTTTAGATGCTGTTTCACGAAATGGATCAGTTACATTTGTTACAAAAAATGATGGGGTTGCTTTATCAAATGTTTCTTTAGTTGTTACAAATTCTTTAGGTGTTAAAGTTGTTAATAATCAATTAACTGGAAGTTATGGGAACTTAATTGTTGAACTTGAAAATGGGGATTATACTTATACTGCAAAGAAAAATGGAAAAATTATGAATGGTGAATTTAGTTTAAAAACTAATGAAGCAAAAACTGTTACAATTGATTTTATTGGTGATGTGAGTGAAATTGTTGCAACTAGCTCATCAAAATATATTGCATTTGAGATATTGGATAATTCAAGTAATCTTATATCTGGAGCAAATATTGAAATTTATCAAGATGGAATTTTATTACCTGATAATTTTGCGTCAAATTCAAAAGGTCAAACAATTTCAATGATAATTGATCAAAATTATTATTCATCTAATTATCTTGCTTTAGTAAAAGCAACAAATTATGAGACAAAAATTGTTACTGTTGAATTACAAACAGTAAATAATTATCAAAAAGTAATTTTGTCAAGCCCTGGCCCATCACTTAAATTAACTGTTAAAGATGATATAAATAATTTATTAAAAAATGCATCAGTTTCAATTAAATTGGTTGATTTAAATTATAAATCAATTGCAAATGGGGCATTAATTAATACTGATTCAAATGGAGTATCATTAATAAAAAATTTAATTAATGATAAAAATTTATTTATTCAAGTGATTGATTCAGCTAGAAAAGATACATATGAAGGATTTATTACTTTAACAAATAATGAAGCAAAAGAATTAGAAATTACACTTGTTACAGGCACAGGAAAAATAACTTTTAATTTTATTGATGAATCAAATAAATCAGTTTCACTAAATTTTAATGTTTATGCAGACAATAATTTAATTTATAATACTACTAATTCCTCATACACTACAAACTATTTGAAAGTTGGAACAAAAGTAAAATTAGATTTAAATAGTGATTTAATTTTTCCAATGCAGTCAAATGAATATATAGTTAATCGAACTACTCAAACATACACAATTTTTGTAAGAAATAAATCATCAATACCAAATAATAATGAAATTCAAATGTTTTTGCGAGGAGTATATTCTACAAATCCAATTGAATCTGGAAGATTAATTTCATCTCAAAAAATTGATGCAAATAAAGAATATTATTTATTATTTGACACAGTATTAAATTCAACAAATTTAGATTTAAATGTTTTATCAAATTTTGTAGTTAGTGACATAAATAGTTTTTGGATTAAAAATGTTTTTTCTATTGAAAATGCATTAATTAAATTCACAGATAATTTTACTACTCAATTAATTTCTGAATCACTTGATTTAGAAAAATCAAAACAAGCAAATGTTTTATTTTATAATCAAAATGCACCTAAAAGTTTACCAATAATTATTCACATTGGTGTTGATGAAAATGCAACTGGAAAATTAAGATTATCTTATAACTCAAGAGCAATTAATGTTACAAGTTTTGATTATAATTTTGATTTTAATATTGGAAAAAATCACAATATTGGAAATCAACCTCCATTTTTTATTGAAAATTATTTAGTTAGTGGGACTACTAGAAAATTAATTTCATCAAGTCTTGAAAATATTTATTTAGATAATGTTTATTCAATTGAAACTGTTGTTTATAATAATAGTGACAAAGATTATGGGAATGTTAATTTAACTTATTCTATACCATCAGTAACTAATGGGATAAGATTTTCTGGGGATTTAAATACGATTGAAAAAACAATTAATTTACCTCCGTTTTCTTCTTCATCTATTCAAACTGTAAGTTTAGATGTGCTTAACAAAAAAACTGGTCAATTTACTCTTTCACAAAAATTAACAAAGATAGAAAATGGATTAAATTCTTTAAATGGAATTGATGGATCAACAAATGATCTTAAACTAAAATTACAAGAAAAATCACAAATTACACTTTCTGTTTCACCAGTAACTTTAACTGCAAAAGTAAATAATCCATTAGTTGTTATTCAAACAAAAGTTTCATCAAGACCAATTAGTGTAAACTATGCTATCCAAAAAAAAGTAAATGGGGATTGGCAAGAAACTGGACTAACTGGGACAACGGATACTAATGGATATTCTTTAATACAATTTAATGCATTAAATTATTCAAAAGATGATGTGATCAGAGTTGTTGCCACTGATATTAATCAAATGTATTCTACATCCGTAAAAGAATTAACTTTTGTTGAAAATTCTTTTATTTTAAATGAAGAAATAATTACTAGTTGTGTAAAAGTTAAATTAGATAATATTGAAATTAATGGACTTGAAAAAAATAAAAAACTTCTTGAAAATAATACATTTACATTTGTAATTGATTTTAATTGTACATCAGATACACTTGTTCAAATTGATACTGAACTTGAACTTTCATCAAAATCAATTACTAAAAAAACTGGGTCAGAAACAATTACTGTTACAGCAAAAACATTAAATAATATCTATGGAGTTTATCCAATAAAAATTTTTCAAAAGTCTGGATCATCATCAAATCAACTTGCATTAATTGATGTTATAATAAATCCAGCTTCATCTTGTTTTGATTTTAATGAATCAATTTTTGATTTAACAAACAAAGATAAAGTTTCTTCACAAGTTGAAAATACATGTTTCACTGGAAGAAAAGATAATTTTTATCCAAAACTTGATAATGCATCTAATTCAATTTCTATTCAATATCATAAACCTGGAAATCCTGAATATATTGATTTTAATATAAATATTGTTGGTTCTGCTCTTGAAGGAATTGTTCAAGGTGGACACACTGCATCTAAATATGAATTTTCACAAACTGGGGGGGAAGAATCGTCATTTATTAGTTCAATTGGAACATCATCCAATACAGGGATTGTAAGTACGGTGGTAACAGTAGTTTCAGCAGTAGGGTTTGGAGTAGCACCTGTTGCAGTAGTTGTTGGGGATGCAGTAGCACATGAGGTGTATAATGTTGGTGGATCATCTCCAGAAGTTACTCAATTATACCCTGACGAACCATATTTCTTAACAGATGCTTATAATTTTGCGGTTGATTTGTATAATTCTTATCAACCCGGTTCTTCAATAGTAAAATCAAAACCAGATACAAATTTTACTAGTCCTTCTAAACCACTTGGACGAATGCCAACAACTGAAGAATTAAATTCATTAAATTCACTTTTTGAACTGGGGGATACAATTAGTTCAGATCCAATGACTGGACAAGAAGCTGGGGCTAATAATACACTTTCATCAGACGCTGGAACTGAATGGCCAATATCAGATATTGTTGATGGAATGTATGGAGAATTTCCTATGGGGGGTGCTGGAACGTTAAGTGGTCCAGAGTCATCTGATGCAATGTGTGGAGAAACTGGAGGAGATGGATTTTTTGTTGATAATCCTGATGATTTTTACATAAGTCAATTTGGATGTAATAAAACTGGTACTTCAAATGCTGATTTTGTTCCTGAGTCTGCTAACGTTACAGGGCATTTTAATCCACTTGGACAATGCACAGATAATGATTGTGGAGGAAATGTAAATTCATCCGATTTATCACTAGATCATATTTCAAAAATTTGGAATAATGATTCACGATGGTATGCTGGAAATCAATTATTATATGTTGGAAGTGATGGTGGAAAAACATGGTGGGCAATACCAAGTTGTAGTGGATGTGGTGAAGGGGAATGTGAATTAACATCTTCACAATATTTTGGGGAAGGATTTGGATATCAAATTTATAAAGTCAAAGGGTATACTGATGGATGGCTATATCCAATTGAAGAAACAACATTTTTTGATTTTCAGAAAGAATATGTAAGAAGAACTGCTGGAATGTATGAAATAAGAAAAGTTCAAGTAATTCCAGTTCATTTAAAAACAACTGAAAATAAAGTTTATCAATTAGGGAGTGTTTCAAATGCAACACCATCACCACAATTAGTCGGAGTAGATAGTTGGAATGGGCAAGCAATTGGAGAAACAACAGCTGTTGGAGAAAATATTACATTTACTCCTGCTGCAATATTGCCAACTGGTTTTATTGACCCTGCAATTGTTTATGGAAAAGAAGGTTGTGTAATTACACCAAATAGAGATAGTGAATGTGAACTAAATCTTGCAGAATCCACTTGGGGAATAAATTGGGCGTTACAAGGGGCTGCAGAAGGAGCAGTTGATCCATTTTATGTTTATAGACCAGCATCAGATCCGCTTGTAGAATACAGTAGTAATGGATTAATCATGTACTATATTGACCATAATACAATACCTGGATGGACTAACGGAAATCCGTCTGTAAGAATGTTTTTAAAAGGTGGACAAGTATTTGCAGAATATGTTGGAATTCCTGAAGTAAGTAGCAATGTTATTGACTTTAATGTAATTAACAATGGATTAATTGGAGATGAATATGTAAATTTAACAATAAGTGACTGGACTAGTTCAACTGCTAAATCAACTATAAAGTATAGAATTAAAGTTAAAGGGGATCCTTCATCTTGTGTCTCTAATGATGGAGTGCTTGGGAATACGGGTGCATCAAATGTTCCAAGAGTAATATTTAATTGGAATTATGATGAAATTGATGATGATCAATGTGATTCAACAAATTCATCATACACTTATTGTGATGGTGTTCAGTTTAACATTTCATTATTTAAAAAATTAAGTACAATTGAAGATTTAGTTAATTCAACAGGTTCACTTGGAAGAGTTGCAGATAAAACAGCATTTTATTCTTATTTAATTAAAGATAATTATAATTTGAATCTGCTAAATGATTTTAAAAATTATTATGCGAATAAATTATTTGATGGATCAACTGAATTTAAAGACAAATTTTCAAATTATATAACTGAAAATAAGATTTCATACATATTAAGAAATCCAACAACACTTGATTTAACTACATTAACTAATCTGCCATATAGTGGAATATATAGAGTTGAAATAGATTTGGGAGAAATTGGAAACAAAAATTCTATGTTTACTAATAACATTCCAGATAATACAATAAGAATTATTCTTACTCCAATTTTGGATTCTTCAAACAATAATCCATTTTATAATTTACCATTTGATGGAGAAGTAGGAAAAACAACAAGAAATGGTTATGGTGTTGGGGTAATGAATGGTGAATTTAAACTGAATGCAACCGGTACAATAACATCTTCTTCATCAGATGCATTAATTAAATTAAATATTGTTGAGAATAATAATTTAGATTATTTAAATTCTGGCACAGTTTTATCATATCAATTAACTGATGATTTAGCTACATTAATTCTTTCATTTTCTCAACCAACTCCAGCAATATTAACTATAAAAAATGAAACAGCTAATACAAATATACATGCTGGATTTAGTATAACTGGTGAAAATAAAGATACGATTGGTAGAACAAACTGGAAATTAACAAATTCAAATCTTGGAACTTCTACTGAATGTAAAGATTTCAAAGGAAATGATGAATTAAAATTCAACACTGTTTCTGATGGAAATGGATTTTATTTTAATTGGTCAAATGCAAGTCTTGGACAAATAAGTTTATCAAAAGTATTCTTTACTCCTTTACAATCATCAAATATACTAAAAATTTCACCAATTAATTCAGTATTAACAAGTTTTAGTGAAGTTCAAAATAATGCTTCAATTTTACTAAATTATTATGACGCAAAAAATATCACTTCATATTACACACTTGAAGGAATTTTTAATTCAATAAAAGAAAATGAAATGTGTATAAGTCAAACTTCTTCAGATGACCAAAAAATATGGTGGAATAAAGACTATACTAATAAATTAATCACAACTGCAAACACTAATTCAACTAGAAAATGTAGTTAATTTAAACTTCTTGACCAGTATGTTCTTGAATAGTTTCAGTCACAACACTTTTAAACATTGGAACATCGATTTTTAATTCAGCATAAATTGTTTGATCAATTTTCATACTAATATCTTGAGCAATTTGATTTAACAAATCATTTGGCAATTTCTTTTGTTGTTTTGCTAAACTAATTATTTGTTTTCGAAATTTAGAAGATTGTCTTACAATTCCAACTAATTCTTTAAATATTGCATTTTTATAAATTGGATTAATAAATTTATTTCTTAAAATTAGCTGTTCTAAAATAAGTTCAGGAGCAATTAATTTCATTGTCTTATAATTGTAAACTTTTCCAACATCAAAAAACATTCTGTTTGCATTCATTAATTCGTCATCAATTCTTTTTTCAATATTTGTAGACTCAGCAATCATTCTTTCCTTTTTTAAAGATTCATATTTTAAAGCAAGAGTTTTTCTATATGGTGAATTAGGTAAAATATGTTGTTGTGTATTAAATGAACTTTGTTTTAGTCTTGCATTTCGACTTGCTTGTTGTCTTAATGAATTTATTCGACTTGCTTGTTGTCTTGATGGAGTCATAAATAAATTAAGTAATCAAATTTTATAATACTTTCTTTACACAATTATTATAGTAGTGAGTGATTAGCTAACGGTTCTTATGAACTGAGGAAAGTCAGCCCACCACATTCCCATTAAAACCGAGAGGTTGGGGTCTGGAACAGAAACGATACCTCGCAAGAGGATGAAACGGCTAGATTGGTGCAACTCCTTTGGAGGCTTAGGCTAATGCTAATCCACTGACGCGCTTTTGCGTCGCAACGTGGGAAACAGAAGGCTGCTTACTCCTCACTGCCGATTTTTTAAAAAAAATCGAGTAAAAACGAGCCATGAATGGCTCTGAAAATTTTAAAAAACCTAAAAAAACCAATTGGTTTTTCATAGCATCAAAAAATCTTTGATTTTTTAATGAAGTTTTTAAAAATCTTTGATTTTTTTAAACCCAAAAAATTTTTAATTTTTTTAGGGCTTGGCAAAAGCTATTAATATACAATCCTACTGGATTACAGGTAACTAGTTTTGATTAAACTTTTTTCAAAATTTTAAATGGGAGGGTTTATATTCTTCAAATTTATTTATTGTTAGTTATGAAATTAAAAAATATCTTACTAATTATAATTATTTGTTTAATTACTTTTTCACTTTTTGGTTGTATTAAGATGGATACAACTGTGGCTATTGATGAATCAGGAGATGCGAATATTTCATATATTATCAATTTAACAAAATTAAAAGAAATGAATGAAAAAATGAATACTTTGGATATTATGGGTGTAAATACTGATTCAAATTTAGACTTAACTAATGTTTCAGCATTTGATCAAAATGATTCTAATACAACTGATTCTAGTGTTTCAACAGATAATTCATTTAATGAAACTGATTATTTAAAAGAAAATATTTGCCAAACTTTTTTAAAAAATCCATCAAATACATTTGATGAAAATGCTATTGTATGTATACCAATTGATGATTATATTTTAGAAATTAAACTAAAAAATAAAATTAATTTAATTGGAAAAGGTCTTGAAATAACTGAATCTTCTAGTCAAATAAAATACACTTTAACAAGTTTAAAAGATTTAAATTTACAAACAAACTTTAATTCTAATTCAATTAGTGGGGATTTGACTAATAATACTAAATTTGAAGAAAATATAACTGATGTTAATAATGTTGATGAAATTGATGCTACTTTACAATCAGATAATTCTTTTGTAATTGATGATGATCAAATCTTTGATGAACCAACAAATTACAATTCACCCGAAATGATGAAAAGTATGGGTTTTGAAATGAATTTAATAATTAAAATGCCAGGGGAAATACAAAAATCTACTATTGGATTAATTGATAGAAACACACAAGAATTTGTTACAATTGATTTGATTGAAAGTGCAAAAGAGATAGAAAATTTTGAAATCATTTCAACTATTGAAAAACCAAACTATGATTTATTATTTATTGCTGGGGGGATAGTTTTAATTCTTTTAGTTATTTTAATAATTTTTAAATTAAAATCAAATAAAGATGTAAATGAATTAAAAGAAATAATTAAAGCTAAAAATTCGTTATAAAGTGTAGTTTTTATCAATTAAAAATTTAATTATAATTTAATTAATTTTATCTCCTTAAATATCTTTTTAAATATTATGAAACAAAAACTATTAAACATAATATATAAATTTGGAATGTATTTTTATGGATGTATTAAATAATTTTAATAGAAATAGCCTACTTGTTTCAGTAATGATTATCAGTGGATTAATTTCAATTATTTTTTTATCTAATCCAGTATGGGCTTTTGAGGATAATAATTTGTCAAGTAAAGTAATTGGAAAAGTAATAGAAAAAGACCAACCAATAACAATCAATACTATTTCATATATTGCACCAACAGTTGTTGAAGAAGATCAAAATGTTAATTCTGTTGGATTATTTGGTTTAGGCCCAAAATCAATGCCGATCTTAGTTTTAGTTTCATTAGCTATGGTTGGATTAATTGCTGGGGCAGGACACATGTTCTTCTTAAAAAAGAACTAATTCTTTTTAGTTAAGTTTATTAAAATAAAACTACTATTTTTTTTATGAAACATATTAATAAATTAAATTGCCTAATTTTTTAGTTAGAAAGAAAGATAGAGATTACGCTTGAAATAGATAAAGTAAAAAATTAGCTGATGAAATATTTAGTAGATTAGTACAAAGAAAAAAATTAACTAAACGAAATGTTTCTGTTCTTAATTTAATGTGTGTAAATGGAAATCTTGGTTTAGATATGAGATTACATTTAATTGCAACTCCTTTTCGAATTGTTTGTAGTAATTTAAATTCTAGTCGAATGGAACATAAAAATCAATACTCTAAAGTTGTTGCTGGTGATTTTTTAAACGTTAAACTTGGTAAAACTTTTGATGTTATAATTTCTCATTTTGGCCCACCACTCATTCAATCCACATAACGAGGTTATTGACAAAGCCATAAGTTTACTCAGACCAAAATGAATAGCATGTCTAAATTTTAATGGATTAAACTCAGACATCAATGAAATCAGACGAGTTCTATTTGAAAACGGACTAAAACCAACTAATTACAAACTTGATTAAACAAAAGGCACATTAATCATAGAAAAACTTGATTTAGAGCTTCAAATTTAACAAATTTCTATAAAGTTAACTAAAAACTGGCCAGCTTAATTTAGTTTTTGTATGTTTGAGTTAATTGTTATTTTTATACTTATTTTTATGTGTATATATCTACTACTAATGCTCATAACTATACTGATTTCTATAATTAAAATCATATGATTTTTTATAAATTGATTTTTCAAGAAAATCTTCAATAGTTTTAATTTTTTGAAATTTCATATAATAATTAAGTAAAATCGTATTTAATTACTTTTCTAAATTAATAAGAAAATATTTATACTCTTTGTATATTAATTTAATTATGTTTGGTAAAAAATTCCAATTTCTAAGTAGAAAAAAGAAACCGGGTGTGCCCCAAAGAGTAAACTATGAGACAAAAAGAACCGAGCCTAGTAAAAAACAAGTTGCTCCAAGTAAAAGACAATCTGAAGTTGGTAAAGTTAGAAGAAAAAGTTTAAATTCAAGATTTACTCCTGAACAAAAAATTAGATTAAAAAAATTTGTTGCTTCATTTCCATCAAATCTTGAAGGAGTAAAAAATTTAATGATTAAAGTTAATCACATGCTTGACGTTATAGATAAAGTAACTAAAGAAAATGAATTAGTTAGTAATATGATTAATCAAGATAAAATTATTATTGATCCCCTTAGTGCTAATGCAATTAATCAAGCAGCAGATAAAATGTCAAGAGTAATGGCTCTTTCATTAAGGGAAATGGGTATTGAAGCACAAGTAAAAACTAATGAAAAAGGCACTAGAATCGTAAGATTTAAACTTAATAATAAAACATATTTTGCAAATCCCATATTAGAACAAATGGGCGAATTAAAATAACTTTTTTATAAATTTTAAAAAACATATTGCATTAGTTTTATCTAAAAAATTGTCTAATCTAAGAATATGTCAGTGGGAAAATCAGAGATTTAATTAAATATCAATTAAAATAAAATGTGGTTTTTCGTTTATAAAATCAACCATAAATTGATCTGGTCCAAGATCCAAGTCATATTTATAACCCTCTCTTATAATATTTTCAAAAGCAAGTTTTTGTAGTTCTTCATACCCTTCAATACAAGCGTCATAAAATTTTTTAAAATTAAGATTTTTATTAATTAATAATTTTTTCAATCTTCTATTTTTATTTCCGTCAAAAATATCTTTTAATGAGGGTAAATCATAATATTTTTCCCAACGTTTTTGATTAGCTATTCGTGGGTATCTTTTGGATAATTGAAATGAATAATGTTTTCCTTCTTTTGGAACAACTTCAGAAGCAGTTTTTCTCGCATTGGCTTCTCTTTTTCCACCAGAGCTTTTCCAAATTAATGTTCGTCCACGAATCTTTTTTTTGTATATTATCCTATGTGATAAAAAATCTCTGTCACGAAGTAGTGGTAAAGATGTACTTAATATTGCAATTCTTCTTAGTTGTCGTTTTATATTTTGTAATAACATGAATATTATTTATTTTTATATTATTTAAAATTATCTTATTCAAAATAAAATTAAAATCAAATTCATTAAAATTATTATGCCATTGTCTAGTTCAAATAAATAAACTTAGTTTTCTTAATATATAAAGTTTTTAAAAATAAGTTGTGGGAATGATAGATTTTACAGAATTCATAAACAAGTATCTTTAAACTATTATTTAATTATTAGGTTAAAGGTAAAATTATAAATAATTCATAACTATATTTAATTATGGATTTTAAAGAAAGTATTGCATTAATTTTGTCAGAAGAATTGTCTAATCCTAATTTTGATAAAACTAAAGTTTTTGATTTACTTGAAGTTCCCCCAAATGGTTTAGGTGACTATGCTTTTCCTTGTTTTTTACTTTCTAAAGAATTAAAAAAAAGTCCAGTTGAAATTAGTAAAGAAATTTCTCAAAAATTAACAGACTTAATTTCAAAAAAAAATTTAGATTTTTTAGAAAAAGTGGAGCCAAAAGGGCCTTATGTAAATTTCTTTTTAAATAAATCTAATTTATCAAACATGGTTCTTGATAAAATATTTAATGACAATTTAATAAATAAAGAAGAACCAACAAAAATCATGATTGAATATTCTGCTCCTAATACTAATAAACCTCTTCATTTAGGTCACTTAAGAAATAATACATTAGGTTTAGCAATTTCTAATTTATTTGAAGCAAAAGGTCAAAATGTAATTAAATCAAATTTGATTAACGATCGAGGAATTCACATTTGTAAATCTATGCTTGCTTACAAATTATTTGGCGAAGGAAAAACTCCTGAATCTGAAAAAATAAAATCAGATCATTTTGTTGGTAAAATGTATATTTTATTTAATGAAAAATTAAAAGAAGATCCAAGTTTAGAAGAAGAAGCTCAAAAAATGCTTGTTAAATGGGAAGAGGGAGATAAAGAAACAAGAGAACTTTGGAAAAAAATGAACAAGTGGGCAATTGATGGGATGAAAGAAACATATCAAGAATATGGAACAAAGTTTGATAATTATTTTTATGAAAGTGAAATGTTTGGAGAAAAAGATAAACTAATTAATGAAGGTTTAGAAAAAGGAGTTTTTTATAAAGCAGATAATGGCGCAATACTTGCTAGACTACCCGAACTCCAAGATAAAGTTTTGTTAAGAGGAGATGGAACTAGTCTTTATGCAACAAACGATTTAATTTTAACACAATATAAATTTGATAAATTTAATTTGGACCAATCTATTTGGGTTGTTTGTAATGAACAAGATTTATACTTTAAACAATTGTTTAAAATCTTTGAAAAACTTGGCCGACCTTGGGCAAAAAAATGTTTTCATTTGTCTTATGGATATGTTTCACTCACAACTGGTAAAATGAAATCAAGAGAAGGAACCGTTGTTGATGTTGATGATTTAATTAAAGAAATTAAAGAATTAGCATTAACTGAAGTTAGTAATAGATATACGGCTTTAAAACCAAATGAAATAGAAGAACGAGCAAAAAAAATAGCTTTAGCTTCAATTAAGTTTTATTTATTAAAAAATGATGCAAAAAAAGACATGATTTATGATGCAAAAGCCAGTATTTCTTTTGATGGGGAAACTGGACCATATGTGCAATATACTTTTGCTAGGTCAAAAAGTATTTTAAGAAAAGCTAAGAAAGAAAACATCAATTATATACATAACAAGTTTGATTTATTAAAAGAACAAAAAGAAATCGAATTGATAAATGAATTGGCTGAATTTACTAATTCAGTTGAAAAATCAAAAGACATTCTTTCTCTCCACCCACTTTGTCACAATCTAATCGCAATTGCACAAAAATTTAATTCAATGTATCAAGAAATTCAAATCTTAAAAACTGAAAATAAAGACTTACTAAATGCTAGACTTTCACTAGTGGAAGCTACTTGTATTGTATTAAAAAAAGGACTAGAAATTTTAGATATTGAAGCAATTGAAGAGATGTAAGTTTCTAAAAAATAATCTAAATTTATTAAAATAAACCTAATTTTCAAAAATCTGATAATTTCGTCATTAGTAGAAAAATTTAAAATACTTTATTAATCAAATATTACTATGTCTCATGGGGGCAATACAAAAATTGATTTCAAAAGAAATTTAATTAACTATTGGAGTTTTTTAAAAACAAAGAAAAAAGAATTAATAGTTGGAACAATCATAATTCTAATTATTCAACTTGTTTACTTAGCAAATAATTTTTTATTTAAAGTACTTATTGATGAAGGAACAAAATTTACCTCTAATGAAATAACAAAAGATATTTTTATTCAAATAATTATGTCTATATTATTTGCATACATATGTATAAAAATTATTGAATCAATTTGTGAATGGATGAGAACCAAAGTTTTGATTAACCTTGGGGCAAAAATAGTTTTTGAAATGAAAGAGAAATATTTTAATCACATTCTAAATTTAGATTACCACTTTCACACTAATCATAAAACAGGAACTTTAATTTCACGCCTAACTCGTGGGACAAGTGCAGTAGATGCAATGACTGACGCAATAGTATTTAACTTTTTACCAGTCATAATTCAATTAATTATTGCAGGAATATCAATTGCATATTTTAGTATAAATTCAGCAATAATAATTTTCGTTGTTTCAATAATATTCATTTCATTCAACATTTATATACAAAATATTCAAAAGAAATATAAAATAAAATATAATGAATCAGAAGATATTGAAAAAGGAAATATTTCAGACATATTTACAAATATTGATTCAATAAGATTTTTTGGTAAAGAAAAATTCATTAAAAAAAGATATGAATATTTAGCAAAAAATACACAAACTAACTCATTAAACTATTGGAAATTTTATACTTGGGTAGATAGTTCAAAAGCATTAATCCCAGCAATTGGTTTGATTTTATTACTTTATTTTCCAATGATAGATTTTATAAATGGGAAAATAACTATTGGGACAATTACTTTTATTTATGCAATTTATGGAACAATAATTGCAGGAACATATGGGGCAGTATTTGGAATAAGACAATTTTACAAATCAATGTCAGATTTTCAAGATTTATTTGAATATGGAGAAATAAAATCAAACATTAATGATAAAGAAAATGCAAAAAATTTAGAAATTATAAAAGGCGAAATTGCATTTAAGAACATAGATTTTTGTTATGGTAAAAATCATTTATTTAAAGATTTTAATCTAAAAATAAAACATAATGAAAAAGTTGCATTAGTTGGTCATTCAGGATCAGGAAAAACAACATTAATCAAATTACTTTATAGATTATATGATGTAAATTCTGGACAAATTTTAATTGACAATCAAGATATAAAAAATGTAACGCAAGAATCACTAAGAAATGAAATGGCAATTGTTCCACAGGATTGTGTACTGTTTGATGATACTGTTTTTAATAATATTAAATTTTCTAAACCTAATGCAACTAGAGAAGAAGTAATTAAAGCAATTAAATTTGCACAGTTGGATAAAACTATTGAAGGATTTCCAAATAAAGAAGAAACAATAGTTGGAGAGCGAGGAATTAAATTAAGTGGTGGAGAAAAACAAAGAGTATCAATTGCAAGAGCAATCCTTGCAGATAAAAAAATACTTGTTTTAGATGAAGCAACATCCGCACTTGATTCAAAAACTGAACACGATATACAAAATGACTTACAAAAACTAATGAAAGGAAGAACATCAATAATCATAGCACACCGTTTATCAACAATCATGCACGCAGACAAAATAGTTGTATTAAAAAAAGGAAAAATTATACAAATTGGCACACATAATGACCTAATTAAACAAGATGGAGAATACAAGAGTCTTTGGGATTTACAAAAAGGTGGATTCATAAAAGACTAATCAATAATTAAATAAATTAGTTTAATTTATAACTAAACAATAGTTTTAAAAAGTTCCTTTCATAAAAAATTAATTATACGGGCCCGTGGCCTAGCTGGATAAGGCGACTGCCTTCTAAGCAGTAGATCGTGCGTTCAAATCGCACCGGGCTCGTTTTGAACCTTTAGTAAAGGTTCACGAAACTAGTTGTATACAACTCTTCGAGTTGTAGATTAATTAAAACGATCAATCAAAACTTCTTATATGCAACCTTTTAGGTTGCAATTTAAAAAATACAATCATATTCTTCAAATTTTTAAATTTTTTTATTAAACTTCGAATAATAACATATATTAATTTCAAGTAATTAATTATAGTATGTCAAAAAGACACACTCCACTTGTTACAAGAAATGTATTCAATCCAGAAAAACAAGTTCAACGAATTGTTGCTGATAAATTAGCACTAGAAGAATCAAAAAAAAGAGATTTAGCTAATGATTGGGGGATTAATAAAACTAGCTTAGCAGGTATTGAAAAAAAATTTAATTATCCAGTTAAAAGTTGGTTAATGCATCAAAGTAAAAAAAGAAGACGAGTGATAAGTGTACTGGATTTAGGTTGTGGAGAAGGCACACTTGGAAGAGATCTAAGATTTTTTGGTGGAAAAAAATTAAGAGTAGTTGGAAGTACAGTTAAAAAAAGTAAAAAAAATCTTTATCACAATTATGATAAAATATATGAAGGGGATTTTTCAGAATTACAATTAAAAGAATCTTTTGATTGTATAATTTCAAATTGTGGCGGCACATTTCATACTAAACAAGTTACAAAAATGGTATCAAAAGTTATTGATTCATTACGTGTCGGGGGTGTTGCAATTGTTAACTTTAATAGAAAGGAAATAAGTATTGCTGAACTTGTTGAATTATTAAATCAATCTGGATTAAAACCAAATTTAAATTATAGATTTAGTCCAAATTGTAATCAATTAATCATTATGAAAACAAAAAAACACTTGCCAAAATAAAAATAAGATAATTAACTTAGTAAAATATTTAATTTAATTAATAAATAAATTAAATTAAAATAAATCCATAAAAATTAAAAAAATAATTTAATTAAAAAATATTACAAAATCAGAGGGAAAATAAATTAAAAAATAATATCATTTATAAATGTTTCTTACTCAATATTTTATATTAAAAAACTAAATTTACAGATGTGATAATATGGCAAAAATTACAGGTTCACCTAGAGTTGGTGGAAAGAGAAGTAAAACAAGATCTAAATTTAAAAAAAGAGGATCAAAGATAACTGTTAATCAAGAAGTTAGAGAATTTGAAATTGGCGACAATGTTCAAATAGTTATTGATTCAAGTTACCATAAAGGATTCCCATACAAAGGATTCCACGGATTATCAGGAAAAGTAACTGCAAAAAGAGGAAGTTCTTTTGAAATTAAATTAAAAAGAGGAAATAAAGATTTTATTGTTGTAACAACACCAGTACATGTTAAAAAATTAGGTGTTAAAGAAAATAAACAAGTAAAAAACAGTAAAAAGAAAGCTAAAGAAATTAAAGAAGCAAAAAAATCAAAAAAAGAATAGTTGTTTAATTAAGGTGTTTTTATGAAAAATGGAGAAATAGTTGAAATGAAACCAATTTCTATTACAGAAGTAAAAAGTATTCTTAAGGAAAGACAACAAGAAAAAGAATTAAATTATGAACAAGATATTACATTTAAATTTGTTGAAAAATTTGCTAAATTAAATGAAAAAGAAGTTGAAACATTACTTAAAGCGTTTAATGAAGTAGAATTTTTAAAAAATAACATTGAATTAAAATACCAAATTATTAACGCATTGCCAACATCAGTTGACCAATTGAAATTGTTTGTACCAAAAGATGCAACGATTTCAGACGACGAATGCAATAAAATCGTCGACTTGTTAAAAAAATTTGAAGGTAAAAATTAATACCTTTTATTTTTTTTAAGCTTTTTCTAAAAAGGTAGGGTGATAATATGAAAACAGAAGAATATGCAATAGTATTAGATTATATGCCAGTAGGCAAATCAAGTGCTGCAAAAAATGAACCAATTGCACAAGTAATTGGAAAAGACTATTTTACACTGTTAGAAGTAACACCTAAACCAGGAGTTAATTTATCAATCGGAGAAGAAATTTACATTGGTAAAGACGAAAGACAAAAAGTAGAAATTATAAAAGGACGAATCACATTCAAAAAATTAACTTCAAATTCAATTGAAGAACTTGAAGATGTAATAAAACAAATAGTTGAAAAAAATCCAGAAAAATTTGTTAACTTTTATAATAAATCAAGAAGTATTTCTATTAAACGACATCAATTAGATTTACTTCCAGGGATTGGAGTAAAACATGTTAGAGAAATCCTTAATGAACGAGAAAAAAAACCTTTTGAATCATTCAAAGATATTATCGAAAGGGTAAAAGGTTTATCTGATCCAATGAACACAATTGTAAAAAGAATCATGGATGAACTTGAAGAACCTGAAGATAAACATTACTTGTTTGTTAGAGAACCACATGTTGTTCCACCACAAGCATACACTGGACATTATAGAAGTCTTCAAAGAAAAGAATTTTTAATGGAAGATAAAAATTAAATAATTATTTGAAATAGCCAATCGGCTATTTTCTTTTTTTTAAGATTAGTTTATAATGATTAATTAACAATAATTGATTATTAAATAGGAAAAAGATTACTTATGGGACTTGAAGAATTACAAGATTTAATGATTAAATATCATTTTAAACCGGATAAAAAACTTTCTCAAAATTTTTGTACTAATCAAGCAGTTTTAATTTATATGACAAAAATTGCTAACTTAAAAAGTACTGATGTTGTACTTGAAATTGGACCAGGAACTGGATTTTTAACAAAATTTTTAGTTGATAAATGTAAAGTTATTGCTGTAGAAAAAGATGAAGTAATGGTTGAAGTATTAAAAGATAAATTTAAATCAGAAATTGAAAAAGGTCAATTAATTTTACTAAATGAAGATGCACTTTTAATTGATTATACTAAATATAAAATTAACAAGGTTGTTAGTTTACCACCTTACCACATTTCAACAAATTTATTAAATAAAATTACTCTTGAAAATATTACTCAAGCTGTTTTAATGCTTGATGAAGGGTTTATTGAAAAATTAACTGCATTTGAAGGATTAAAAGAATATACTGCATTAACTTGTTTTGTTAATGTTAATGCAAAAATTGAAGTTGTTGAAAAAATTGCAAAAACTAATTTTTATCCCGCACCTAATTGCACTAGTGCAATAGTAAATATAACATTTAAACAAAAAAATAATACTAAGGCATATCAAACTTTTTTAAAAGAATTATTTAGACACAAAAACAAGGTAATGAGAACTGGTTTAAGACAAGCTTTACCATTCTTAATAACTGAATTAAAATGGAAAAAATCAATTGAAAAAAAATTTGATACATTAAAAAATAAAAATGAAAAAATCTATTCTTCATCTCCTGAAAAAATACTTAAAACTTATGAAGAATTAATTAAAAAATAAAGTTATTTAATTAAAAAGTAAAAAAAATAAAAATTAAACAAGAAAATAATTTAATAAATTTAAGTAAATTAATCAAAATGATTAATTACCTAAACTAATTTTTTTAATTAAACAGTTATTAAGTCTGTTTAATCTCTTATTGTTTGAATTATTATTTTTTTAAATGTTACTGGACAATTTTGTTCAATAAATTCAGTAGCAACTTCTAATTTTTGTTTGTTTTCAGCATAGATAGTTAATAATAATTCATTCCTACCGATTTTTTCTCCAACTGTTTTTGAAAGTAATATCCCTGCTGTTTTATCAGCTGGTGCACCTGCTAATCTTGCAGCTTTTGTTAAAAGTTTGATATTAAATTCTTGTATTACTCCATTTTCTTTCGCAAAAATTTCTTTTTTATATTTAGCTAATTTAATATCTTCACTTGAAAATATTTTTCCACCCTGGGCTTTAATAATTTCTTTCATTTTTGCTAAAGCTTTTCCTGATTCAAGAATTACTCTTGCTGCTTCATACCCTTTTCCAACTTTTACTTTTTTAGCTAATTCAAGAACTGCTCCCGCACATTCACAACTTTTTTGTGCAAGATTATCAAATCTTTTTCCTTCAAGAATCTCAAGAGCATATTTTGCTTCAAGAGCTGGACCAAATGCTAAACCACTAGGTTCTGTTCCATCAGTAATTACAGCATCAACTTCCATTCCAATTTCTTTTCCAACATGAACAAATTTTTCAGCCATTCTTAGTGCTGTTTTTTGATCTTTTATTTTTACTTGTGGTCCAACAGGTAAATCAATTACAACATATTTACTTCCAACACTTGCTTTTTTTGCAAGAACTGAAGCAATTACTTGTCCTTCTGGATCTAAACTTAATGGGTGTTCAAGTTTTATGATTTTATCATCTGCTGGTGCAAGATCTACTGCTCCACCCCAAGCAATTACTCCCCCAACTTTTTTTGTAATTTCTTTTATTTTATTAAAATCTAAATCAACTGGTGCTAAAACTTCCATTGCATCAGCTGTTCCTGCTGAAGAAGTAATACTTCTTGATGAAGTTTTTGGCATATATAATCCAGCACTAGCAATTATTGGAATGATTACCATTGTTGCTCGCCCATTTACTCCCCCAACACTGTGTTTATCCACAACTGGAGTTACATCGAAAGAAATCTTATTTCCATTATTTATTAGAGCTTTAGTCATGTAAACAGTTTCATCTAAATCTAATCCTTTCATATAAATAGCAGCAATAAATGCACTTGCTTCAACATCAGTTAATCTATCATCAGTAATATCTTTTACAATTTCAACTACTTCTTCATTTGTTAATTTTTTACCATCCATTTTCTTTTTTATAAAATCTAAACTTTTAAGTGATTTAGTTACTTTTGTATCAATTAAATCTTTTTCTTTTGCGCTAAGAGTAGCAGCAATATCTTCAAATAATCCAATTTGACCAGATTTTAATTCATTTGCAGTTATATCAATAACTCCAACAGCTCTCTTTTTTGATCGTTTATTATAAAGTTCTACTCTGTCACCAGTAAATAAACCAAAATCTTTTGCATCAATTTTATTTAATATACAAATTGATTTTCCAGTTGTAATCCCAAATATTTTTACTTTTAAATCCTTTGAATAATCACTCATCTAAATCACCATTTTTTTATCCTTAATTTAATTAAATAACACAAAAGTAGTTTATAATTGTTTTGAGAGAAAATAAAATATAATTTAAAATAATAATCAAATAAAAAAAATCAATAAAACATAACATATAAAAAAAGAATTAAACTTATTTTTGTTATGAATATTGATCAAAAAATTGACTTAATTAAAGAAGTTGGAGAGGAAATCTTAACTGAAGAAGAATTACGAAATCTTCTTGAAACTAAAAAAAATCCTATTGCTTATGATGGTTTTGAACCAAGTGGACAAATCCATATTGCTCAAGGAATTTTAAGAGCGATTAATATTAATAAAATGGTAAAAGCTGGTTTTAAATTTAAAATGTATGTTGCTGATTGGTTTGCACTTGCAAATAATAAACTTGGCGGAAATTTAGAAAATATTCAAACTGCTGGAGAATATTTTATTGAAGTTTGGAAAACTACTGGAATGGATTTAAGTGGAGTTGAATTTGTTTGGGCAAATGATGTAATTAAAGATCCAGATTATTGGAAAATAGTAATGAATATTGCTACAAAAAATTCAGTTACAAGAATTACAAGATGTTCTCAAATTATGGGAAGAGGAGAAAATGATTTAAAAGCAGCTCAAATATTCTACCCTTGCATGCAATGTGCAGATATTTTTTATTTAGGAGCAGATGTGACTCAACTTGGACTTGATCAAAGAAAAGTAAATGTTTTAGCTAGAGAAATTGGGCCAAAAATTGGATACTATAAACCAATTGTTATTTCACACCACATGATGGCTGGACTTAAAGAAGTTAAAACAGATGCAATTGGTGCAGAAAGAGCAATTGCAAAAAAAATGAGTAAGAGTAATCCTGATTCAGCAATCTTTATGACAGATGGGGCAGAAGATATTAAGCGAAAAATTTCAAAAGCATTTTGTTTAGAAGGAATTGCTGAAGAAAATCCAATTATGGAATATAACAAATATATGATTTTTGAAAGATTTGATAAAGTTAAAATTGAAAGACCTACTCAATATGGTGGAGATGTTGAATTTAATAATTATAAAGAAATGGAAGATGCATTCTTAAAAAAAGAATTACATCCTGGCGACTTAAAAACAGCAACTGCAGTATACATAGACAAATTAATTGAACCAACAAGAAAACATTTTGAAAATAATTCAAGAGCAAAAGATTTGTTAGCTCAAGTGAAAAGTTTTAATATAACAAAATAATAATTAATTAAGTGAATGATTATGAGAAAAGTTAAACGATTAAAAAAAATACAACGGAAAATTTCAAATCAACAAAGGATTTTAGCAAACCAGCAAAAAAATGGACTCGCCCCAACTCCTAAGCCAAAACCTAAACCAGCAAAACAAGAATTAACTCCTGAGGAAATTAAAGCTGAACAAGATAGACTTGCAAAATTAGCTCGTGAATTAGAATTAAAGAATATAGCTCGAAAAAAAAGAGCAAGACTTCAAAAAAATGCCCAAGAAATAAATAACTCACAAGAAACTAGTCAGTCAATTCATCCAAGTCAATTACCAATTAGACAACCGTTTACTAGACATAAAGTAGTTACAGGATATCAAATTCAAAATGGTAGAAAACCAACAAGTCCAAAAAGACCAGTTGTTTTACAACAACCAAATACTTCAACAAGTAAAGGATTAAAACCAAAGACTGGACAACAAGTAGTTACAAGACAACCAAGATTAGTGTTACGAGGTCCAATGAGAAAAAGTGGCCAAGTAATAAGACGCCCAGAAATAATTAATCCAAGGAAAAGACCTGGATTACAATCAAGAAGGCCTGGAAGGTAATTAATTTAGTCAATTTAAATTAATTCCTTTTCAAAAGTTAGTCTTTTTTTATTTTTTTAATCCAAAAAAAGTAAACTTTAAAGTTTTAAAAATTCACTTTCATAACTTGCTAAGTTTAATTCAGCATAGAGTATTGAGGCTAATTGTTTTGGACCAAAAACTCCTTTTTCAGTAATTATTCCTTCAATTGTTGAAGAATCCGTTCGATCAAAAGCTGGATTAAGAATAGAAAATTTTGCTTTTTTTTCAAATATTTCTTTTACAGCCCTTTGTTCAATTGGTTCTTGTTCTCCAAAAAAAGTTACTGCTTCAAATTTATGAGTTGAAGCACAAACATAATGCTTTGTATCATATCGTTTACATGCATAACTTATTTGATTAGTTCCAATTTTATTAATTACATCTCCATCAGCTAGTATTGCATCAGCTCCAGAAAAAAAGAAATCACACTTTTTTAAAACTGTACTTGCAGCATTATCAACTAACAAAGTTACATTTAATCCGGCATCACTTAATTCTTTTGCTGTAATTCTTCCTTGGTAAAGTGGTCTAGTTTCAAGACAATAAACTTGTTTAATATTTTTCTTTGCCTTAATTAAAATATCAACAACTGTTGAAGAATGACAAATTGTTAAAATAGTTGAATTTTTTGGAATTAATTTAGCTCCATGCATTACAATTAATTCTTTTGCTTTTTTTCGTGAAGCTTCATAATCATAATCTGTTTTTTGTAATTTTTCTTTCATTTGTTTAACTGTCAAGTCTTTTTGAGCAATACTTTTTTTAAATATTCTAATTGCTGTTCTAAGTTCTGGTTCAGTTGGCCTAGCATAAAACAATAATTCTGAATTAGTTAAAAATTCTTTTCTAAATTCTAAAGGATTATTTAATTTACTATTAGTTGATGCTTTCATTAGTGCATCAACAGCTTTTTTTCGTACATTTGAAGCACCTTGAATTTTTAATGATTTTATATCTTGTACAGTTTTTTTAACAATATCCATAAACATCCCACATTATTTAATATAAAAATAATAATTTTCTAATTAATAAATTATTCTTTTTATTATTATTTTTTTATATTAAATTATATAACATCAACTATGAGTAATAGCTTATTCTTTTTCAAAATAATTACTATCTATTGAATAATTACTTGCATAATCCTGTACTTTTATAAAATATTTATTTATTCCATTTGGAATTGAAACAAATGTAAAAGAATATTTATTTTCATCAACATCTACAATTTCAGGAGCTATTTCTTCATAACCTTCATAATTTATTCTTGAATAAAATTTAGCAATATCATTATTATCAAATGTAACAAAAGTGATTTTCAAATCATTTAAATTAACAATTTCTGTAGAAATGATTTCAATCAAAGGGGAATTTGAATCAAAATTAGATAAATTAGAAAAATTATTATCAATATAATTAGCAACATTTAATTCTTCAACACAATTTGCAACAAAATTAATTGTTTGAACAAATTCTAAACCATTTGATTTTGTATAAATTACTTCTAAGTCACAATTTCTTTTTTCAATTTGTTTACATCCACAATTTAAACCATTTGCTTTAACAGTCACTTTTTCACTAGGTTTTAAACTCCAATTAAAATCAAAAGTTGAAATTTTTGTTAAAATTAAAGTTTCATTAGTATTATTAGATAAATAAAAATACCCATTTTCATCATAATCAACAGCATTATCCAAAATAACAAGTGCATCATTTTTAGAATTATTAGATGCATTAAATAATTTCATCAAATCAAGATTTTGATCAGTTAATAAAACTGCAAAAGTGACACCAAGCACAAGAAGTGCAGAGATTAGCAATAAATATTCAATTGTATTTTGTCCTTTTTGATCAAATAAAATTTTTTGCATAATAATCATTAAAATTTGAAATTAATAAATTTGTGCTTTAGGTTACAATTTTATAGAAATTGAGTCACAGCAATATTTTTATTTAGCAAAATCGTTAGTTTAATATGAATTTTAATAAAAGAAAAACATCAACTATCCTAATTATTCTTGCTTTCTTATTACCTGTAATAACTTTTGGATTAATAAAAATATTTTTTACTACTGAATCTAGTGAAAATTTATTATTTAATTTAATTCCAATTTTTATTTTTATAATTTTAATTATAACAATTATAATAATAAATAAAGTTGATTTAGTAAATAATAAATCAGAAAATAAAAAACAAAATTTAACTAAATTAGTTAATTTAGATAGTATGTCATTGAGTGATAAAAAAAGAGAAATTGATGAAAAGTTAAAAATTAGTGAGAGTAAATTTTTAAAGAGGCAAATTGATGAAAAAACATATTCCGAGATTTCAAATGAAGCTAACAAGGAATTAATAGAAATTGAAAGTGAATTAAAATTAAAAAATAATGAATTTAAATTAAATAAAGAAATAGAAAAATTAAATTATTTACCAAAAAACGAGTTAGATAATGCAATTAAATTATTAAAAGAAAAAGCAAAAAAGATTAACGAATCAAAAATAGCTCAAGAAAAATATTTAAAACGAAAACTTAATGAAGAGAATTATAATAAATTAAATTCAAATATTAAGAAATCAATAATTGATATTGAATCAAAATTAACAGTTATTAAAAAAAATAATGAAATATATAAAACAAAATCTGAATTAAAACAAAATACAAAAGAAATAATTAGAGATCTTAAAAAAACAAAACTGGATAAAGAAAAAGATTTAGAAGAAGATATTTTTTTCCAAATGGGAATTAAAAATAAATAAAAATTAAATTAGATAGCTAATTATAAAAATAGAAAATTATTCTATTTTTAACATTTCAATATCAAAAACTAGTGTTTTTCCTGCTAAAAAATGATTAAAATCAGCAGTTGCAACACCATTAGAAATTTCAATTATTCTTCCAGATGCTCCATTAGAAGACATTAATTCCATACCAACTTTTAATTTATCAAAATCTGGAAAAGTTTCTTTTGTTATTTTTAAAATTGCATTTTCATTCCTTACTCCATACGCTTTTTCAGCAGGAATTTTTACTGTTTTCTTTTCTCCAACTTTCATTCCAACTACTGCTTCATCAAAACCTTTAATCATTTGACCTGCTCCAACAACAAATTCAAGTGGTTGGTTTCTATCAAGACTTGAATCAAACTTTTTTCCATCCTCAAACTTACCAGTATAATGTACAGATACAACATCATCTCTATCTACTTTCTTACTCATTTAAATTCCCCCTAAAAAATTAAAAAATAAAATAAAGACTAATTAAGTCTTTATCAAATATTAATTTTATTTTATATTTAACATTTCAATATCAAATATTAATGTTTGACCAGCTTTTGAATTATTAACTGTTACACCAACATTTCTATCATTAACAACTTCAACAACTTTGATTATATAACCATTAATTGATTCTCTAAATATCATACCAACATCAAGTTTATTTGTATCAAACATATTAGAATCCACATAATAAACATTAGTTGATTCAACACCATAAGCTTTTTCAGGCGGAATAATAACTGTTTTTTTATCTCCAACTTTCATTCCAACTACTGCTTCATCAAAACCTTCTATCATTTGTCCACTACCAACAACAAAAGTAATTGGTTGATTTCTATCTACACTTGAATCAAAAATAGTGCCATTTTCATAAGATCCAACATAATGAACAGTCACTGTATTCCCAGTTTTTGCTCTAAATAAAGATTCAAGATTAGAATAAGTTGAAGAATTTTTATCAACAGTTAAATTATTATCAACAGAACTACTGTTTAAATCAACTAAATTTTTATCCCCTATTGGTTGTTGATTAACACATCCAAAAAAAACCAAAAACAGTGATATTACAAATACTCCAAAAATTAATTTACTTAAATTTTTCATTATTTTCCCCACCTTAAATATTTATTAGGTTTAATACATTAAACAAATAAATCAGCTAATGCAAATAAACCAATTAAATAAAATTAATAAAGCAAATAATTATAAAACAAATTATTTGATTAGTTTTGTTACTCGACTTTCTTAACTATTAAATGTAAATATTGTTCTTCATCATCAATCTTTTTTATATAAGTAAATTTTACATATTTTAAAAATTCAGTTAATATTTCTTCATCATATCCAAAAAAGTGATGGTCTTCATCATAATTTTCAAATCCATACATTTTATTCAATGCCCATTCTTTTAGTTGTCCTTTTTCACTAATAAACAATTTACAAAAGTACTTTAAATCTGGAACAATTATTTCAAAAGTTCCATTGTTTTTTAAAACTCGATAAATTTCTGAAAGTGATTTAATAGCATCTTTTCTTGATAAATGTTCAAGTAAAAATCTAGAATAAATTTCACTAAATGTATTATCTTTAAATGGTAAATTTCTTACATCCCCCAAAACATCAGCACCAATATTTTTTCTAACATCAAAATGAATAAATCCTGGTTTTGGTTTATTTCCAGATGCAATTTCAAGTTTTAAATCAAAATTTAAATCAGAGTCATTTGACAAAGTAGATTTATTTGGCAAATCATTTTTACTTGTTAAATTATTTTGATTTTGTTTTTTCATTATATTCATCAATTCTTTTTCACTAATCAGTTTAACTTTTTTTGATTTATTTATTTCATCAAGTAAAACAATATTTTTTAGAATTATATTTTGTCTTAAATTGTTTTTCATATGAATAAATTAAATAGAAGGATTTTTAATATTAAATTAAAATGAATATTTATGATAATTCAATTAATTGAACAAATAATTCTTTATGCTTTTGAATGGTTAATTATTTTTCTAATTAATCTTGTTCCAGCATTTGCTCCCCCCACATGGGCAACATTATCATACTTATACATAAATTTTGAACAGAATTTAATTGTTCTAGCAATTATTGGAGTAACAGCATCAACTGCTGGGCGATACGCATTAGCAAAATTATCAGGCTTGTTTTCTAAAAAAATACACAGTGAAGAAAAGAAAAAAGAATTAGATGTTTTAAAAGAAAAACTAGAAGGAAAAAATAATGAAAAATTTTGGTTTACTTTCTTCTTTTCATTAAGCCCGCTTCCATCAAATGCGTTGTTTATTGCACTTGGTTCAATAAAAACTGACATAAAACCAGCATTAGCAGGATTTTTTATTGGACGATTAATAAATTACACCATCATGATCTTAATTGTCACCCACACTTTATCATGGTTATTACCTTTACTTCCTGAACAAAATGAGTATTTCACAATAGGTCTTGAATTACTTAGTGTAATAGTTATTATTTTATTTTTCAAAATAAATTGGTTAAAATACATCAATATTGAAACTGAAAAAAAGAAAAAATGGGAATATAATCAAAAAATAAGAAATAGTAAAAAAATATTTAAATAATCTACAAGGCATATCACTCTTTAAAAATTATTTTAAAAATCAAAAATTTAAGAAAATTAAAATTTATTGAATATTGGTTAGATTTAAATACTTTTAACATATTTATTTTTTATGAATCCAGAATTTGTTTTTTTAATTGTAGCAGGCATAATCTTTATTGGTTATTTAGGTTTAATCTTTTTCAAAAAAACAAAAATTCCTGATTTATTAATTTTACTTAGTGTAGGTTTATTACTTGGCCCAATTTTAGGGTTTGTTGATAGCGAATCATTGATTCTATTTCAAGGAATATTACCTTATTTTGCAAGTCTAGCATTAATGATGTTATTGTTTGATGGCGGACTTAATCTAAAATTTTTTGATACATTAAAAGGTCTTGGAAATTCATTAATATTCACAATAACAAATTTATTTTTTGTACTTACATCAATTTTTATTTTATTTTTTGTATTCAACTTTTTTGGAGTATATACAATTGACCCATTAGTGGGTTTATTTATAGCATGTGTACTTGGTGGAACTAGTTCAGCAATAATTTTAACATTAGTAGTTAATACATCAGCTAATGAAAAAACAAAGACATTATTAAGTTTAGAATCTGCCCTAACTGATGCATTCTGTGTTATATTAGCAGTTGCAATTGGCCAAATTTACATTTCGGGATCAGCAGACATCATAATAGTAATTTCAAATATTTTAACTAATTTTTGTATAGCCGGAGTAGTTGGATTTTTTATTGGTATAATATTTTTAAAACTCATAACTCCTTTACTAAAAGGAAGAAATTACATTTACTTAATGACTCTTGCGATAATGTTTGTAACATATTCATTAATTTCAATATTTAGAGGAAATGGAGCAATTGGTGTTTTAGTATTTGGAATTGTGCTTGGAAATAGTAAAGAAATAACTACTATGTTAAAGATGCACATAATCATAATAAGTGAAGAAATAAAAGATTTTCAAGGCCAATTATCATTTTTAATAAAAACCCTATTCTTTGTTTATTTAGGATTATTATTCCAAGTAAAATTTTTAAATGATATAAATATAATTATTATTTCATTAATTATAGTTATCCTAATTGTTGGTGGAAGAAAAATAACTGCAAAATTAATGGGTAAATTAGTTCCAGAAATAAAAACTGATGAAAATTATTTAACTTATTTATGTGCTAGAGGACTTGCAGCAGCTGTTTTAATTTCACTACCTGCAAGTATGGGATTATTAACTATTGAAAATACTCCATTTACTCAAGTATTTATTGAAAATTTAACAGCAATTGTATTCCTTGTAATTGTTGGAACAAATATTGTTACAACTATTGGAGTAATATTAGCTGAAAAAGGAAAAAATACAATTACCCCAGTTGAAAAAAAAATAACCAAGATTGACATTCCAGATGCAAAAACTGAAAATAAATAATATCAAAAAACAAAAAAATAAAGCTTATTTTTAATCTTTTCTTATTAAATAATTATTATGGGAAATGAAACTAACAAGTATGATGTGATCATTGTTGGAGCTGGCCCAGCTGGAATTTTTGCAGCTTATGAATTTGCAAAATCTAACTCTAAATTAAAAATTCTTTTACTTGACAAGGGAAGTTTAATTGAAGATAGAAAAAGAACAGAAGTAATGACTGGATTTGGTGGAGCAGGTACATTTTCAGACGGAAAATTACACTTTACACCTGTATTAAGTCATGAAAAAATGTTTCATTTATACACTAAAGAAGAATATCAAGAACTAATTAATTATTGTGAAAAAGTTTTACTTGAATTTGGGGTTGAACCAAATTATTATCCAAAAAATTTAGAACATGCAAAAGAATTAGTTACAGAAGCTCAAAAAAATAATGTTCAATTATACATTAGAAAAGCAATTCACGTTGGAAGTGATAAATTACCAATTGTAATGAAAAATTTTGCTAATTATTTAAAATTAAATAATATTGAATTAAAAGGAAATTGTGAAATTGAAGATATTATTATAGACAATCAAATTGTAAAAGGAGTTATTACAAAAAACAATGAACAAATTTTTGCAGAAAATGTAATACTTGCACCTGGAAGATATAATGCTAAATGGTTACAAGAATTAGCTGAAAAATATAAACTAAAAGAAATATATGACAAAATTGAAGTTGGAGTCAGAGTAGAATTTCCATGTAGCATTCTTGAAAGATTTTCAGATGAACTTTATGAAACTGTATTTACAATGTATACTCCAACATATGATGATTTGATTAGAACATTTTGTCCTTGTCCAAGAGGACATGTAGCAATAGAACAATATGATGGATTTGTTTGTGTTAATGGACATTCAAATTCAAACCATGATTCAAACAACAGTAATTTTGCATTTGTAACTGAAATTAAACTAACAAAACCTCTTGAAAGTACAAGAGCATATGCAAATTTTATTGCACAAGGAACTACCTTACTTGGAAGTGGAAAACCAATTATTCAAAGACTTAAAGATTTAAAAATGGGTAGACGAAGTACTCTTGAAAGAATTACTCACTCACACATTCAACCATCACTAAAAACTGCTGTTCCAGGAGATATTGGAATGGCCATGCCTTATAGAATAGTTACAAATATACTTGAAGGAATAAAAATGCTTGATAAAGTTTTACCTGGTTTAGATGGAGATTCAACTTTTTTATATTCACCCGAAGTAAAATTTAGATCAAATAAAATTTTAACTGATAAAAATCTTGAAACCGAAATTAAAGGATTATTTGTTGCTGGGGACGGGGCAGGACTTGCTGGAAACATTGTTGGCGCAGCAGTAACTGGACTAATACCTGCAAGACAAATTTTAAATAAATTAAATAAATGATGAAAGTGATTTAATATGAATAAAAAACCAAAAATTGAACTAAGAACAAAAGTATCTAGCCAAGTTTGTGGCCCAATTGGTTTTTTACCAAGTGAAAGATCATTAATTGATAGAAACAGTTCTTTAAATGCATTAAAAATAATTAAAACAAGTCCAGATAGAAAAAACGAAGTAATAACCCATTATAGATCATTAGCAAGAAGATATCCCAATTGTTTAGTTACAGTAAATATTTTTAGGAAGAAAATTCCAATCAAAGAATTTATACAAAGATTAGAAAAACTATAGAATAAGTTTTTTAATTCTAATTTTTATTATCTTTATATGGATTCATTAAAAATTGCAACAAATAAAAAAAAGAATTTTAATTTTAAAGTTGGAAATTTAACGATTGGAAAAGATTTACTTATTATTGCTGGGCCTTGTGCTATTGAAAATAAAGATCAAATTATTCAAACTGCAAAAGCAGTTAAAAAATCAGGGGCAAACATACTTCGAGGCGGGGCATATAAACCAAGAACTAGTCCTTACTCATTTCAAGGTTTAGGTGAAGAAGGATTGAAATATTTACTTGAAGCAAAAAAAATTACCGGGTTACCAATAATTAGTGAAGTAATGGATACTAAAGAAGTTCAAACCATTTCAAAATATGTTGATGTTATCCAAATTGGGGCAAGAAATATGCAAAATTTTGAATTACTTAAAGCTGTTGGAAAACAAAATAAACCAGTTTTATTAAAACGGGGTCCATCAGCAACTATTAATGAATGGTTAAATGCTGCTGAATATATTTTAAAAGAAGGAAATGAAAAAGTAATTCTTTGTGAAAGAGGAATTAGAACATTTGAAAATTATACAAGAAATACAATTGATTTAAGTGCTGTTGCAACAGTAAAAAATTTAACTAATTTACCAATAGTTGTTGACCCAAGCCACGGCACTGGAAGAAAAGAACTAATTGAAAGCATGAGTTTAGCATCAATAGCTTCTGGCGCGGATGGATTAATTATTGAAACACACATTAATCCAAATGAATCAATAAGTGATAAAGATCAAACAATAAATCCAAAAGAACTTTTTAAAATAATAAAAAAAGTAAAAAAATTAAATGAATTTATGAAAAAAATTAAATAATTCTAATTTTTAATTTTTGTTTAAATCCATTTTTTTAATCTAAAAACAAGAATTGATAAAACTGTGATAGTCACAGAAAATAAAACAATTATAAAAAAAGCTTGTCCTTCAGATTGAAAAGGCAAAGAAATATTCATACCATAAAAACTTCCAACCATAGTGGGAATACTTATAGCAACAGTAATTAATGCTAATACTTTCATAATACTATTTAGATTATTTGACACGATTGAAGAATATGTGTCCGTTGTGTTTTTTATTATTTGAGAATAAATTGAGATTAATTCTGATGCTTCATCAATATCAATAATTATATCTTCAAGTAAATCTTTATTTTCTTCATTAATTAAAAATACTCTTCCAAGAGAAATTTTACTAATCACTTTTTTATTTCCAACCATCGCTGTTTTAAAGTATACTAAAGTTTTTTGTAAAGATAATAATTCAACAAGTTTTTTGTTTTGTAAAGCTGTCTCAATAGACTTTTCAACTAAATTTATTTCTCGACCAATAACTTTTAATTGGCACATATATTCATTAATTAAAATTGATAAAAAATTTGAAAAGAAAATAGATTTTTTATCAGTCCTAAATTTAATTGGTGAAGAGTTAAATAATTTTTTTGAAACAGCGTCATCAAATTTACAAACAGTTAATATAATTTTTTGTTTTTTTAAAAAAAGTATACCAAATGGAATAGTAATCATTTCCCCTTCAACTTTATGTGGCACTCTTAAAATTATTGAAATATATCCTTCATCAGTCTCATTTTCAATATTTGGAACAGATTCACTATCAATCATATCGTGTATAATTTCACTGTCAATATTAAAATCAGCAGAGATTTTTTTAATTAATTCATCATCGGGAGAAATTAATCTTATCCAACATCCTTCTTTTATATTATTAGACTTTTTAAATAACTCAACATTTTTTCCAAAAGAAGTCTTAACACAAATATCCATATGCAATTTACGGTGGAAATAATTTTAAATATGCCCTAAGCAAAAAATCAAACAAAAAATTAATTTTAATAATAAATTTACCAAATAATATTTTTTCTAATATATAAATCATTCCATTTTATTAAATTAAATCACATTAACATAAGCTTTAAATAAAGGATAAGTATTAGATTATTACAAACCGTTAATGGGGGAATTCAAAATGGGACTATTCGGAATAGGAAAAAAAGCACCTGCTAAAAAAGCACCTGCTAAAAAAGCACCTGCTAAAAAATCAGCAGGACCAAAAAAAGCATTTGGAGGATATTGTATTTCTTTCAAAGGACAAACAGCAACTTTAGAAGAAGTGTTTGGTAAAACAGACATTACTCCTAGTGAAATGACAAAAAAAATCTGGGCTTACGTTAAGAAAAACGATTTAGCTGGAAAAAAATAAAATCAATAATTTATTTGGCTCTAATAATTATGGGCCAAATAAAAAAACCTAATTTTAATTACGCTTGATAACTAATTTGTTTAATTTAATATTCAATTAAATTCAACGAATATTAAAAGATAGATTAATATTAATAATGACTCTAATTTTTTAGAAGAATTATATTAATCCAAGGTGAAAAAATGGTCATTAAAAAAGTAACAGAAAAAGAAAAAAATATTCGGGCAAACATTAGGGCAAAAAATGAAAGCGTGATAAAAGTAGAAGATGTTTATAAAATTTACAAGTTAGACGGAATAGAAGTAAGAGCTTTAGATGGAGTATCTTTTGATGTTAAAAAAGGAGAATATATTTCAATTATGGGCCCAAGTGGATCTGGAAAAACAACACTCTTAGATGCATTAAGTACAATGATGAACCCAACAAGCGGCAATATTTTTATTGAAGGAAAAAATACCACTGCAATGAGCCCTAGTGAGCTTGCAGCATTTAGAGGAAATAAAATTGGATTTATTTTTCAAACATTTAATTTATTGCCAAAACTTAGTGCACTTGAAAATGTAATGGTTCCAATGTGGATTAACAATTATCCTAGAAATTTAAGAAAAAAAACTGCAACAGAAGTTTTAGAAAAAGTTGGTTTAGGCGACCGATTACATAATCGCCCTAATCAAATGTCTGGTGGACAAAGACAAAGAGTAGCAATAGCAAGAGCTCTTGCACTAAATCCAAACATAATTGTTGCTGATGAACCAACAGGAAACTTAGATAGTAAATCAGGAAAAAATGTAATGGAATTACTTAGAAAATTAAATGAAGAAGGAAAAACAATTGTACTTGTTACACATGATTTAAATTTAGGTGAAACAACAGATAGACAAATTTATATAAAAGATGGAAAAATCGTTTCAAAAAGAGAAGATGCTTTTGGAAATAGATTCAAATAATTTATTTAAATTAAATAATTTTAAAAAAAACAAAAATAGAATAAATAAAAAATAAAGTTGATTATTATGCCAATAGATACAATTTTTGAAGCAATAAAAAATTTACGAAGAGAAGGAATTAAAACATTTTTAACTTTACTTGGAGTAGTTATTGGAATAATGGCAATTGTTAGTCTTGCATCTATTGGAGCAGGGTTAAGTGAATCAGTAACTGCTCAATTTGAAGAACTTGGATCAAATACTATTTTTATTATTCCTAGCGGAATGGGTGTTGCAAAAATTTCTTTAACTCAAAATGATATAAGAAATGTTGAAAATATTATTGGAGTAAAATCAGTTGTGCCAATTTATTCAACTCAAGCTAAAATGGAATTTAATGGAAAAAAAATAAATGTTTCAGTTAATGCTGTTGAAGAAGATAAATCCGATTTATTTGGAGGGACTGGATATTTTGAAGTTGGCGAAGGAAGAAACTTTAGTAAAAATGAATCATCATCAATCCTAGTTGGAAATAAAATTGGAAAAGATTATTTTGATAAAGAAATTAACATTAGAAAACAAATTTTAATTAATGATGTTGCATTTAAAGTAATTGGCATTCTTGAAGCCCAACCAGCATCTTTTGGTGGAGCCCCAAATAGTAGTTCGGTTGTTTATATGTCTTATGAGGGATTTAAGAAAATAACTGACAAGACTGACGCAACAATTATTTTTGCTTCGAGTCAATTTAAAGATGAGACAAGTGATGTAGCTGAAAAAATAAAAGATTATTTTGATAAAAAATATGGAGAAGAAAGTGTAACTGTTAGTGCATCAGAACAATTACTTGATCAAATAAATGTTATGCTTGGCATGATAACTTTGTTTATTATGGGTATTGGGGCAATAAGTTTAGTTGTTGGAGGAGTAGGAATAATGAATGCGATGCTTACAAGTGTACTTCAAAGAACAAAAGAAATAGGAACATATAAAGCCCTTGGAGCAACAAGCCAAAAAATTCTTGCAATTTTTTTAATTGAAGCAGGATTAATTGGTTTAATTGGAGGAATAATTGGAATTATTTTTGGATATGCTACTGCAAGTTTAATTGCATATATTGGAACAGAATCAGGTTTTGCATTAAATGCAATAATGACTAGTGATATAATAATTACCTCACTTTTATTTTCAATGACAATTGGAATTGTTGCTGGGATTTTACCAGCTATTAGAGCAGCAAATCTTGACCCAGTTGAAGCATTAAGGTTTGAATAAATAAGTTTAGAGAATGATATTTATGAGAGATATAATCAGTGAAAGTATAAAAAATCTTAGACGAGAAGGACTAAGAACATTTTTGACTTTAATAGGAATTGTAATTGGTATTGCTGCTATTGTTAGTTTACTTTCACTTGGTGATGGATTAAATCAAGCGGTTGTAAAACAATTTGAAAGTTTTGGAACGAATATGATGTTTGTTGCTGCTGGGAGTATGCAAAATGTACAATCAGGAAATGTATTAAATTTTTCAGATAGTGATTTAAGATATTTAGAAAATCATCCCGAAATAGAAGAAGTAATTGAAGAATATAACGGCGCCGTCAAAGTTGATTTTGGAAATGAATCAAAAAATTATATGTTAGTAAGTACTAATAATGAAGGATTAGACATGTTCCAAGGTGAAGATTATTTTGATTTAGTCGAAGGTAGATTAGTTAACAAAAGTGATAGTACTAGTGTTATAATTACAGAAAATTTAGCAAAAGATTTTAAGAGAGAAATTTCATTAAGAAAACAAATTTCACTAAACGGAGAGTTGTTTAAAGTTGTTGGAATAATTAAACCATCTAATTCGTTTATGGCAAGTGCGGATAAAATGGTGCTTTTACCTCTTGAGGGATATAAAAAAATAATTCCAAATGCTACTCCAGTAGATATGATTCTTAAAGTAAAAGATGTTGATAAAATAAATGATGTTGCTGATGAAATAAAAGAACATTTTGAAGATAAGTATGGTGAAAAAAGTGTGATGGTTATGACAGCTGATCAATTACTTGAACAAGCTTCTTCAATACTTGGAATAATAACTTTCTTTTTAGTTGGAGTAAGTGCAATTAGTTTAATTGTTGGCGGAGTAGGAATAATGAATGCAATGATTACAAGTGTAATGGAACGAACAAAAGAAATCGGGACTTATAAAGCCCTTGGAGCAAGCGATACAAAAATACTTACAATAATTTTAATTGAAGCAGGATTAATTGGAGCAGTTGGAGGAATAATTGGAACTGGATTAGGATTATTCATTGCTATATTAATAAGTATAATTGCAAAATTTTCAAATTTTCCACTTGAAATTTCACTTGGTTTTGAAATAATTTTATTTGGAATATTATTTTCAATGATTGTTGGAATGATTTCTGGATTTTACCCAGCACTTAAAGCTGCAAAAATGGATGCTGTTGAAGCTATCAGATTTGAATAAATTAAACAAAATAAATCAAAAAATCCATTAGAAAATTAATTTTGTTTTTAGAGGATGATAAAATGTCAAATATAATTTTACACGCAACAATTATTATTTCTGGAAGAGTACAAGGGGTTGGATTAAGATACATGGTTTTAAACGAATCATTAAAATTTGGTTTAGTAGGATATGTAAAAAATTGTTTTGATGGAAATGTAGAAGTTGAAGTAGAAGGAAATGAAGAAAAAATAGAAGATTTAATTAAATTTATTGAAAATAATCCCGGCCGATCAAAGGTTACAAAAATAACTAAAAATTACTCAACAGATTTAGAGAATTTTACAAGATTTGAGATTAGATAAAAAAAAACACATTTATTATTTAAAATTAAAAAATAGAAATTATTTTTTTACTAGTTTAACTTTTTTAATTAGTATTTCCCCAGTAAATTCATTTTGTAGTTTTTTATCAAATTCAATTGAAATTGATTTATTAAATAAAGGCATATCAATCATGAGTGTTTCAAATTCACCACCTTCTCCAGCAACATTCACTCCAAATTTTTTATTTAATTTTTCAAGTTTAATTAAATCATTTTCATCAATGACTTTCCCTAAATAACTTTCATCTAATCCATAACAAGCAATTTTTGTAATAATAAATTTATTATTTTCTTTAATTAGTCTTTGCATATATTTTGTTTGATCCATGTGCCAAAGTGGAGCGAATGATCGTATACCAAGATTTTCAGTTATTTTTTCTATTCGTTCTCTTTGGTAGTTTGAAAAAATTGCCCCAGAAACTAGTCCTTCAATTTTATATTTTTTTATTGCTTTTTTAATCGCATTTTCTAAATCATTTAATTCTATTTCTTTTTCGCCTTTTGTTTTTACAATAATTAAAGGAATACCTAATGCTTTAGATTGAAGTTTTGCTAAGTTTATTGTTGGAGTATGAAACATAAAAGAATCTTTGTTTTTTGAATCAATTGTAATTAAACAAGAAACAGAATAATTCATTTTTTTCATCAAATTTATTGCATAAAGCGAATCTTTACCAGTTGAAAGCAATGCACCTATACTAATGTTCTTTTTTTTACCCAAACTTGAAAGATACATTGATTTTGATTTAAAGCCATGCTTTTTTGCTAAATATTCAATGGCTTTATCAAAATTACTGCCATATTGTGCGGCTTTTTTATCACGATTTACAATTAATTCATTTAAACCAATTGAATTTGCATATTCCCTTAAAATTAATTTATTCTTAACAGTAACTAAATCAATCTTGTAGTTTTCATCAACTTTTAGCGAAGTAGAAACTAAGTCTTTATCTAAAAAAGGCACTCTTAATTCAATTTTATTAGCCATTGTAATTATATCTTCAAAATATAAATCATTTTCATACATTTTAATCAAATAAGAATAACAGTCTTTGTTTACATCAATAGAATTTTTGAATCGATTATATCCGGCAAATATTTCATCAGCACCTAGGCCTGAAAAAATAACTTTTTCTTTAATATTTTTTGTTGCAAAATAAATTGTGCTTGCAACCCCAACTCTAACTGGATCACTTGATTCAATTAATGAAATAATAAATGGAAGTTGTTTTTCTAACTCAATAATTGAAACTTTATTGATTATTAATTTTGAATTACATTCTTTTGCTACTTGCTTTGAGTATTCTAAATCCACTGGTTTAGAAAATCTTTCATCATCAATTATTGCAATATATGAATTAAATTTTTTATTTTGATTAAATAAAACCTTTGCAATAACTGACGAATCAATTCCTCCCGAAAGAAGAACAGCAAATTCATTTTCTGGAATTCTTTTTTTTATTGCATTATCAAGTAAATTAAAAATAGTCTGTTTTATGGAATTAGTTTTTAATTTTTCTTTATTTAATAAGTTTAAATTTTTTAAATAAATTTTATTTTTTTTTAAATCAAAAGTTAAAATTTGCCTTGGGTTTAAATGAATTAAATCAATTTTTTCTTTTAAATTTGCTTGTAAATCAAATGCTTTTTTTTCAGAGGCAAAACAAAACTGTTTTTTCTTGGGATTAAATGAATAAACAAGTGGCTTTACGCCGATTATATCTCTTGCTAAAATTAATTTATTTTCTTTAAAAGAAAAGTAAGCAAATGCATAGTCTCCATCAAGACAATTTATAACATCATTTATTTTAGTTGGCCCTTTTTTTTCAATCAATCTAAGCACAAGTTCTGAATCATTTTTTGCATTTAAATTATATTTTTTATTTAATTCTTTCCAATTATAAATTTCACAGTTTATTACAAGTACACCTTTATCAGAAACAATTGGTTGTTCTACATAATCAATTATTGAGTGTAAATTGTGCCCAAAGACAAAACAATCTTTTTCAAATATTTTAGAAGCATCTTTTCCACGATTTTCCATAATTTTTAGACCAGACAAAACAATTTGCTTTCCATCTAAAAAATTAAATGTTCCAATTATTCCACACATAATAAATTTAACTAACAAGATTAATATAATTGTTTTGAGTAAGATTAGTATGACTAATATTGCATTAATTATTGCACATAATGAAGAAAAAACAATTGCTAATTCAGTAAATGGATTATTAGCTGCAAAAGAAAAAGGATTAATTAGTGAAATAGTTCTTGTTAATGATGGAAGTACTGATAAGACTAGTGAAATAGCGAAACAATTAGGAGCAAAAGTAATTAACCTTGCAAAAAATGTTGGAAAAGGACAAGCATTTATTGAAGGCGTAAATTATTGTGCAAAACAAAAAGCAACAAATGTTTTAACCTTTGATGGAGATTTATTAGAAGTTACACCTAAACAAGTAGAAAAACTATTAGCTCCTTTAAATAATCCAAAAGTAAAAATGAGTGTTGGAACAATAGTAAAAGACATGTCAATTGTCAGTGGAGAGCGAGCAATAAAAATGTCGGCATTAAAACCATTAACCATTGCCAAAAACCAAAATTGGATTAAACATATACAAGGCTTTGGTTTAGAGGCCACACTTAATCATTATCTTGGACTTAGACCAATTTTTTTGCCAAAAATATTTGATAAATTTGGCGGAAGAATATATCAAGGCCCCAATCCATTTTGTAAAGAAGTTAAATTTGTAAAAACTAATTTTAAAGCATTACCTTTTGAAAGACGAGGAATACAAGTCAGTGGACAAGCTTTTTTAAAAAGAGATGAATTACTAAAAAGACAAATGGAAGCAAGAATGCTTAGAAAAATTAAAAAAATGACTGAAAAAAGAAAATCTAATGAACAAATAACAAAATATATTAAAAGAGAATTAAGATAAATTTAATTTAAATTATTTAGTCTGGTTTAATTTTAACATTACATTAACCATTTTTTCAGTAGATTTTATTGCAGCTTCAAGTTGATCAGTGCTTATTCCAATCGTTTCAATTTGATTATCTTCAATTAACCATTTTATTTTTGTTTCAACTAAGGCATCAGTATTTCCACCAATTGGAATTCTTACTTCATAATCTAGTAATTTTGGAAAATTAAGTTTCTTTTGATCAAATGTTTTTTTTAATGCGTTGATAAAAGCATCATATCCACCGTCTCCGACATGAGTAGCTGAAAAATTTTCATTATTAAATCTAACAAGTATTTTTGCAACTGGTTTATTTAATGAAGAAGAGACAATCTCATAATTAAGCACTTGAAATTCTTTTTCAAATCCATTATTTCTAACTTCATCAACTATAAACAATAAATCTTCTTTAGTCAAGTTTTGTTTTTTATCACCTATTTCAATAACTTTTTCAAGAACTTGTTTTAATTCTGAATTTGTTAAAATTATGCCAAAATCTTTTAGAGCCATTTCAACTGATGATTTACCAGAAAGTTTTCCAAGGGCATAAGTAGTTAATCGTCCAAAACGTTTAGCAGATAATTTACTTATATATAGTTCACCTTTTTTATCACCATCAGCATGAACCCCTGCAGTTTGAGTAAATACATTTTGGCCAACAATTGGATGATTTTTTGAAATTCGTCTCATTGAAAAAGTTTCAACTAATCTAGAAATAGATGAAATTTCAAATTCATCAACATCTATTTTAAAATTTGTAAAATCTTTAATTACCGGAACAATTATTTCAAGTCCACAATTTCCTGTTCGCTCACCAAGTCCATTTACTGTAGTATGTATTCCTTTACATCCACAATTTAATGCAGTTAAAGAATTAGCCACAGCTAATCCATAATCATTATGTGCATGAAAATCAAAATGAATTGATTTAAACTTTTTTGTTATTTTTGAAACATAGTTTTCCACATCAGCAATAGAAAATATACCAAGTGTATCAGCTAAAAGAATTCTTTTTACATTGGCTTTTTTTAAAGTATTAATTAAATCAAAAACATATGCTTCATTTGATTTTATTCCATTTGAAAAATCTTCTAAATATGCATTCACAGTAAAATTTTTTGATTTAGCATATTCAATAGTTTTTAAAATATCAGAGTAATGATCAATTGGACTTTTTTTTAATTGATTAGTGCAATGTTGTTCACTCCCTTTGCAAAGTAAATTTATTACTTTTCCCCCACAGCCATCAATCCAGTCAACACTTTTATTGTAATCAACAAACCCCAAGATTTCAATTTGGTTTGTTAAATTATGTTCTTTTGCAAAATCAAAAATTTCTTTACATGCTTCTTTTTCCCCTTGTGAAACTAATGCAGATGTTATTTCAACTCGGTTTACTTTTACATCAAGTAAAAGCTTTTTTACAATGGCTAATTTTTCGTTTTTTGAAAAAGCTACCCCTTCAGTTTGTTCACCATCCCTAAGAGTGGTATCCATTATTTCAATAAAATTTGCTACTGAATTTTTTAAATTAGTTTTTGAATTTATAAAATTTGAATTTAAAGAATTAGATAAGTGAGACATTGAATCTTTTGAATTATTGACTGATGGCTAACTCACTTTTTTTATTCATACAATAAGTAGATACAAAAAAGTATAAAAAGGAATCTACAAAAACAATTTTCTAAATAAATTAATTAAATAATAAACTAAGATAAAAGATTAAATAATAAAAAATAAAATTTAACCAAAAAAATTAAAATAAAAAAAATCAAAAACAATAAAATAGATAATTATTGTTTAGATTTCCAAAGTCCATGAAGATTACAATAAACCCTTGCAGAAATTACTGTCGGTTTAAAATCAAGTACAAAGTTCGCAGTTGGTTTTTCATCAAATTTAAATTGTTTCTTTAGTATTTTATCATCGGCTATTAATTCAACCCATTCAATATGATGTTCTTGTGTCATAGGATGTTCAACAGATCCAATTTTTACTAAAACATTTGTTTGATTTGATTCATTTTCATTAACTTCAATTATCGGCACATGTTTTTCATTACCTAAATCACTATCTTTTTCAACAAGTAAAACCATCGGTTGTCCACAGCAAACTAATTGCCCAGCGCCCGCATGAAATACATTAACAATATTGCCACAAATCTCACACTTATAAATTTCATTTAAATTTGTCATAAAATCACCATATTAGTTAAGTAGGAAAAAGATTATATGTATATTGAATAAATTATTGAATAAATTTTGAATAATTTAAATAAATTTCAAATTATACCATAAAAAAATTAAAAAATTTAAAAAAATGTAAAAATTCAAAAATAGGCTATTTAATAAACTATAATTAGTAAAATATATGTAAATATATAAAGAGGAATTGATAATAAATGGAAGAATTTAAAAAACTAAAATTAGAAGAAAAATTGATAAAAGGAATAACTGAAATGGGTTACAAAAAACCTACTAAAATTCAAGAAAAGTGTATCCCTGAAATTAAAGCAGGAAAAGATGTTGTAGGACAATCATTAACAGGCTCTGGAAAAACAGCAGCATTTGGTTTACCATTAATTGAAAAAGTAATTCCAGGAAATGGAATACAAGCTATAATACTTACACCGACAAGAGAACTTTGTCTTCAAGTAAAAGATAGTCTTAACACAATGTCAAAATATTACCCAATAAACATAAAAGCAATTTTTGGTGGAGTTGGATATTATCAACAACATGAAGACATAAAAATTGCAGAAATTATTGTTGCTACGCCAGGTAGATTAATTGATCATCTTGAAAGAAGAACAATAAAACTTGACAAAATAAAATATGTTGTTTTAGACGAAGCAGACAGAATGTTTGACATGGGATTTGAAAAAGAAGTTAATAAAATTTTAGGCCACGTTCCAAAAGAAAGACAAACAATAATGTTTAGTGCAACAGTACCATCTTCAATAAAACATACTATTGAAAGATATTTAAAAAATCCAGTTTTTATTAAAGAACAATTACATGTTGATAAAAGTTTGTTAAAACAATGTTATTACCCTGTACCAAGAGAAAACAAATTTTCGTTATTGATTCATTTGCTTAAGAAAAGTTTTGGACCAACAATAATTTTTTGTGGAAGAAAAACTGAAGTAGACCGATTAGTAACTAATGTTAAAAAACAAGGTTTTGCTTCAATGCCAATACATGGAGACATTCAACAAAACAAAAGACAACTAGCTGTTAAATTATTTAAAGAAGGAAAAGTAGATATTTTAATTGCAACAGATGTTGCCGCGAGGGGTCTAGACATAAACGATATTACACATGTGTATAATTATGACTTGCCAAAAAATGCAGAAGAATACACACACCGAATTGGAAGAACTGCAAGAGCTGGTAAAAGTGGAGAAGCAATTAGTCTATTATCTCATGAAGATTATAAAAACTTCTCATATATAACACGAAGTGGAATTGTTATTGAAAAAAAAGACTTGCCTGAATTTGAAATAATTGAATTGCCTAGACAACCAAGATCATTTAACAATTCATTTAGTAGAGGTAGTGGAAGAGACTCAAGAGGATTTTCAAAAAATCGTTCTTTTAGAGATAGAGGAAATGATCGACCAAGATTTGGTGGCAGATCACGTGATAGCCCAAGAGACGGCGGATTTAGTTCAGAAAGTAGTTTTGATAAACCTAGATCATTTAGAAGTAATGATTCACAAAGAAGTGGTGGATTTGGAACTGATAGAAAATCTTTTGGTGAAAAAAAATTTTTTAAGAAAAGTAGTGGCCCAAAAAGCACTGGCAGAGATTTTGCAAAGAAATCTTTTGGCGATAAACCAGCATTTAGAAATAGAGAACATAGTGGCCCAAAAGAAGAAAGTAGTTTTCCAAAGAAATTTGGAAATAAAAAACCATTTAGAAAAAAAGCTGGTGAAGGATTTAGTTTTCCAAAAAAGAAATTTGGAGACAAAAGTAAAAATGGATTTCCAGCAAAATCAAAAGTTAAGAAATATGTTGCAAAACGATATGATGATGATTAATAAAATTATCACCATATAATCTTTTTAGTGAATAGCATGAATACAGTAAAAATTAAAGGATATGAAATAGACTTAATTCCAATAACTTCTTCGCATAATCGAAGAGCAGTACAATTAAAAAATAAAATAATTGACACGCTAAAATTAATTGAAATTAAACGGGACGATGTAGACATACCTGTTGAAGGTCAAACAATAAGAAAAGAAAAAGCTGTTGCTACATGGTATGGTTTTGGATACAAAATGCATTTTGAAGTTAAAACACAAGAAAGACTAATTGATAATCTTTATTTACTGTCAAAAGTTATAGAAAATGAAGTAGAAAAAGTAAAAAATAACGAAAAATCAATTGAAGAATTTATTGGTGAGTTTAAAGAAAATGATGATGTTCACGATGAACGAAAAGAAGCAAGAGAATTTTTTGGGTTAGACCATAAACATAAAGATTTGGATACAATTAATAAAAAATATAAAGAATTAGCAAAAGAATTACACCCAGATAAACCAACAGGAAGTATGGAAAAATTTAAAGAACTAAATCATCATCACAAAGTTTTGAAAAGAGAACTTGAATAAAAAATATTTAAATTAAAAATAGAAACCTTTTTAAAAATTAAACCCCTTGAATAAATAGTATGGATTTGAATACTATCTTTTTAGGAAATACAATTTTACAATATGCTTATTTTTTAGTTGGCCTTGGGCTTTCATTTATTATTGGAAAAACTATAAGTTGGGTATTTTCAAATACTTTAACTGAATTATCAAAAAAAACAACTTCAAAAATTGATGATTTTTTAGTTATGGCTTTAAGACGACCAATAACTGTATTAAGTTTAGTTATTGGTTCATATCTTTCATTTAATGTTTTAACATTAAGTCAAGAAATAATTATTTTTAAAGATCATGCATATACTGTGACAATCATTATTTTTATTGCATGGCTTTTAACAAAATTTTCAGACGCATTTTTTGAGAAAATTGTACGTCCAATGACAAAAAAAACTTCATCTAAACTTGATGACCATATTTTACCAATTATTTCAAAAGTAATTAAAACTATTGTTTGGACAATAACAATAATTTCTATTTTAAGCAATTTAGGTTATGATGTAACTACAATAATTGCCGGATTAGGTATTGGCGGAATTGCATTTGCTTTTGCTGCACAAAAAACTATAGCTGATGTTTTTGGTGGAGTAAGTATTCTTTTTTCTAAACAATTCATTATTGGAGATATAATTGAAATAAAATCACTTGGTTTAACTGGAACTGTTACAGACATGGGTTTAAGAAACACAAGAATAAAAGATTTTGATGGGCGAATAAATTCAATTCCAAATTCAGATTTGTCTGCTTCAGTTGTAAAAAATATTACATCCGAACCATCAAGAAAAGTAATGCTTGATTTAGGATTAACATACAATACAACATCAAAACAAATAAACAAAGCAAAAGAAATTATAACAGAAATAATTAATAAAAATCAAAATTGTAAAGATTTAACTATGGCGTTTAATGAATTTAGAGAATCATCAATCAACCTAAAAGTAATATACTACATAACAGATAGATTAAATTTATTACAAATTCAAGATCAAATAAACACACAAATAAAAGAACAATTTGACAAAAACAAAATTGAATTTGCATTTCCTACTCAAACTATTTATTTGAAGAAATAAAAATTTGATAATAACCAAATTTTTTAAATAATTAAATTTAATAAAAAATAGTTCTTGTCCTATGATAAGGTTTTGTTGGAATGTTTTTATCTTGACTAGCAAGCCATAAAGAAACATCAATATCTATTGAATTAACAGAAAGATTTTTTTTAACTAATTCATTTTTTATTAAATCAACCGCATTAATTGCTTGTGCTCTAATTTCAATTTCTTCCAAAGAATTATGCAAAATTTCAATTTTATTATCCACTCGATTAGCCAAGTCTGAAGAGTAAATTAATATCCCAAGATTTCTTAACATTTGAGGAATTTTATAATCAGCCATTGCTGTTAACTCATTAAATCTATCAAGCTTAAACATTATTCGATGAATATCAGTTAAAGCTAATTGTGCTTTTTTATAAAAATAAATCTTTTTCCCATCAATTATTGAATAATCATTAAATATACTAAATTCAATTATTCTATTAAGCAATACAAATAAATCTTTAGAATCAAATAAATTACTAAACTTTCCACCATATTTTGTATTTACTATCTTTCCAATTTCTTTTAATCCACTTAATCTTAAATCTAATACTGGAACTTCCACATTTCCTCTAAAAATTTCTTTTAATTTTTCCAAAGTTAAATTTTCTAAAAAAGTTGAGTTAGTTAAATCATTACCTTCAGATAATGCTCTTTCAAAAGATAAAAGCATTGCATAATAACCATCATATTCTTCCCCATTAAACGAAACTGTCCATTTTGGTTCTCCAAAATAACAAGCATTTTGGGAAGCAAGAGTTAAAATAAAACCAAATTTTCTTTCATCAGTCAAATTTTTAAAAAAGTCTTTTGTTTGAAAAGAATTTATATCAATTGTATTTATTTTAAAATTATTACAAAATTCACCAATATTTTCTTTATTAATTGTAACAAACTTTGGATCAGTAGTAACGATTTTTATACTTTCAAGAACTTGATTCATAATAAACTGATATGCCCACTAATTAAAAAATATATGTAAAAAAACTACACTTCTAAAAATAAGAAACGCGGGAGAAGGGATTCGAACCCTTGATCACTTACGTGAAACGGATTAGTAGTCCGCCGCATTTGACCGCTCTGCCACCCCCGCAATTTTACTGCGATTAATAAATAAAAATACCACCCAAATATTTAAATAACTGATTTTTAATTAAAAATTAGATTTAATGAATAATCACAAAATGGTTAATTAAAAAAATAAGGAGTTACCCTTATTTTCTTTTAACTAGAATAAATCCAATTAATCCAGCAAAAACTAACACAATTACAGCCCCAACAATTATTGGAACATAATCAGTTTCAACTGGTGTTGGATTTACATTCTCATTTAATGTTAAATCAACATCAGTTGTTTTTCCTGCATAAACTGTATATGTAGCAACTGCATCTTGGTAATTTGGCATCATTAACTTAACTGAATAATAACCATCAGATAGTTGATTTAAAATTATTGGAGTTAAACCCTTATATTCATTATTAACATAGACATCTGCTCCAGAAGGAGTTGATGTAACATATAATGAACCAGTAGTTGGTTTTGTAATAGATTCAACTAAACTAACGTCTAATTTTGTTGTTTTATTATTATATACTGAAACAGTCGCATAATAATCTTCAAAACCACTTTTTGACACCCTTACTGAATAGTCTCCAGCAGTTAATTGAGTTATATCTAAACCATATTCACTAGTTATTCCTTTATATGTTTCACCAACATAAACTGATGCACCTTTTTGATTACAATTCAATAAAATATCTCCTTTAGTAGTAGATTGATTTAACACTACATTTAATGGAGTAGTATAATTTTTTTGAATAGTAATTTTATTTACATAATCTTCATATCCAACATGACTAATTCTAATATCGTGTTGCCCAGTATAAAGATTTGAAATTTTTAATGGTGTTTCACCATACATTCTTCCATCAATATAAACGTCTGAATTGTTTGGGTTACTTGCAATATTTATTGACCCATATGATTCAAGATAAGATAATGTTGCATTGATTGTTGTTGTTTGATTTTCATAAACTGTTTCACTTGTTCTATATGATGAATAATCATCTTTGTATAATGAAATTGTGTGTGTTCCAACACTGATATTACTTAATGTTGCTGGAGTTATTAATCCAGTCGATGATCCATCAATTGCAATTGCTGCACCACTTGGATTTGATGTAATATAATATTTACCAAATTTTGCAGTTGAATTCAAATTAATATTAAATCCTCTGTCTTCACCAGGTGATAATGTAAATGATGTTGAATAATTTTGATAACCTGATTTAGATACTGATAAACTATGAGATACATAAGGATCTAAATTATCTACTTTAACTGGTCCAGTTGAAGCAGTTGTTTTTCCTTTATATGCTCCATCAACATAAACATCAGCATCTATTGGATCAGATGCAACATTTATACTTGCTTTAGTTGATGTTTGATTCATTGTAAATTCAAAAGGAGAATTTGTTCCTTGAACAATAGTTACTGATCCAGTATAATCATCATACCCAGATAATGTTGCTCTAATATCATATTGCCCAGTATTCATTTCTACAGTTAAAGGGGCTGTTGATCCGGTAGATGTTTTACCATATTCTACACCATTAAGATAAACTGTTGCTCCACCAGGTGAAGAGCCAAAAGAAATTTCCCCACAACTTCCACCAATTAAACAATTTCCTGTTGCAAAAACTGTTTGAATTAAGATGAATATTGTTAATATCAATAAAAATTTATTTTTTAACATTCTATAAACCTCCAAAAAGTTAAATATTTATAAGATGAAATATTTTTAAATTAGAACAATATTAAATAATGCAAAAATTTAATAAATTTTAATTTTTTTGTCAAAACTATATTAAATTGAAGACCTAAGACGAACAGATAAGCTAAATAAACCAAAATTTTAGTAGCATATTTCTAACGACCTCTTTATACGGTGATTGGTCCAATGTACTTATGGATAGCACCAGAAATTGTGAACCTATAATTTTCACGCGGGAAATCCGCAATGTGAACTTTAATAGTTGTTCATCTAATTAACGCTATCTCAACAAGTTAGTTAAATAGTACAAGACTTCAATAAATCACCTCATTAAAATAAATGGTGAAATCAAAAAGTAAAGTAATTTAGTGGGAATAAAAACCAATTTAGTGAATTGAAAAGAGCAGGAATAAGCTGCTCTTTCAATTCAAATATTAAAATATAGTTTAGCAAATTTTTTAGCTTCATCTTCTTGAGCAATAATTTCATCATCATAAATTTCGTCACAAGATTGACTTTTATGATCTAATAAAACATGAGCTGTTTGACAAAGAATAATAAATAGAATTTTTTCTTTTGGCTGATCAAAAACATCATCAGATAAAAAAATTATTGATTTTTCACCAATTAACCTAGAAGGAATAATTTGATTACAGTCATCATTTAATTTACAAACATAAAAGCATTTTTTCATAACTTCATCAATTAAATCAACTGGTAAGTTTAACAAAGCTTGAATAATTAGTTTTTTTCTATCTTCATTTGCACAAATTTTTAATTCACTAAAAGCTTCAAACATTTCTGGCCAATTAATATCTTGATTTTCTTGCATACTTATCAAGTATATATGCACACCATTGTTTTAAAAAAAGAATTTATTTCAATAAAGTATTACTCAAATAAACAATAGATTAATAACATTTTAGAAAAAAAGATATATACATGGAAAAACTTAATTTGATTAAAGATTATGCTACAAATATATTTCTTGATTCAAAAGGAAGCCATGATTTAGATCACACATTAAGAGTACATAATTTATGTATGCATATTGGTAAAAAAGAAAATGCAGATTTAGAAATTCTTGAAATTGCAGCAATATTACATGACATAGCTAGACCTGAACAAGATAGAACAAATGGTTCAATTTGTCATGCAAAACATGGCGCAACAATGGCAAAAGAATTATTGTTACAGATGGATTTTGATAAAGAAAAAATTGAAAAAATTATCCATTGTATTGCAACACATAGATTTAGAGGAAAAGATATTCCAATCTCTTTAGAAGCAAAAATTTTATATGATGCTGATAAACTTGATTCAATAGGGGCAACAGGAATTGGAAGAGCATTTTTATTTTCTGGAGAAATTGGTGCACGATTACATGATAAAAATGTAAATTTAGACAACACTGAAGAATATTCAAAAGAAGACACAGCATATAGAGAATATTTAGTAAAGTTAATTAAAATAAAAGACAAATTATTAACTACTGAAGGAAAAAGACTTGCTAAAGAAAGACATGAGTTTATGGAAAAGTTTTTTGAAAGATTAAACAAAGAATTTGATGGAGAATTATAATTATATTATAAATTAATTTGGTAATCAGGATTAACTACAATTTATAGAATTTATTTTTTAATTTACCTATTAATAATTTAATTATGGATCCTTTTGTAATTATTGAAAAATATTATGACCCTAAGTCAAAATTATACCATATTTTAATACAACATTCAATTAAAGTTAGAGATTTTGCATTAGAAATTGCTAAAAACAATCTTGAATTAAATCCAGATTTAGAATTTATTAAAGAAGCTTCTATGTTACATGATATTGGAATATTTCAAACTAATGCACAAGAAATCTTTTGTAGTGGAACACACAAATATATTGAACACGGTACACTTGGAAAAAATTTACTTGAAAAAGAAGGTTTTCCTAAACATGGATTAGTTTGTGAAAGACATACAGGAGTTGGATTAACAAAAAAAGATATAATTGCAAGACAATTACCACTTCCAAAAAAAGATATGATTCCACAAACAATTGAAGAAGAAATAATTTGTTTAGCAGATAAATTTTATGGAAAATTACCAAAAGAAAATCATCAAAAAAAATCAATTGAAACTATTGAAAAAGATTTAAGAAAACATGGTGAAAATAATGTTATAAAATTTAGAGAACTGTGTAAAAAATACAAGCTAACTATTACATAACAAATTAATTAAAAAAAATAGAAATAAAAATAAGAAAGTAGGGATTTACTCCCCCGCTCCATAAGGAATCTGGTCTCAAGCCATGCGCATTTTACAAGTCTAATTTTTTTTAAAATGTTGTGTAATCATTGAATCACACAATTAATATCACTGGCTAATTACTCTAAGAACAATTAAAAACTTTCAAATGATTATTTTTTTGTAAAAATAAAATATTTTTATTAATCATATTAAGTTATAAACTTATACCCTTATATATTTATTAGGGGGCATATTATGAATAAATTAGTTACAGAAGTATTACATTTTCCAACACTTAAAACAGTTATGGCTATTGAAGAAGTTATTAAAAACGCAGATACTTCAATAAGTAGAAATAAAATTCTAGAAAAATTAGATAATGGAGTTATGCGATCAACATTAAATGTAACTTTAGATTATCTAGAAAAAAGAGGATTAATACTTGAAACAAAAAATGGTTTTATTTGGACGTTTAATTCAAATAAAAATCTTAGAATTGCGCAAGATAATTCACTGGAAGTGTAAGTAAATGGTTCAAAAAAAAGTTATTATAAAACTTTTAAATGAAGCTAAAGACGATTATTTGAAATTAAAAGAAAGTGTTAAAATTGAAAAAGAAAAAGGAATTTCCAGTTCAATACATCAAACACTTTTAAAATCAATTGAATCAAAATTTGAATTATTAAAAACAAATTATGATTATGGAATTCAAATTCCAAAAAAGAATTTTCCAAAAAAATATATTGAATTATTTAATATTACTAATTTATGGAAAATTGACTTACCAAATTATTGGAGAATGATCTATACATTAAATCAACAACAAAGAGATCAAACAGAAATTGAAATAATAACTATTTATTTAGATGTATTAGATATAATTGATCATAACAAATACAATAAAATCTTTAGATACAAAAAGAGATAATTTCATCAAAATCTTAAGACAATTATTTTAAAATTAAATACCAAAATATTTATTTTTGGTTAAAATAAAAAATATATTTAACCAAATTATAAAAAAACGCGAAGAGAGGGATTTGAACCCCCGCTCCGTAAGGAACCTGGTCTCAAGCCAGGCGCATTTGACCGCTCTGCCATCTTCGCAAAATAATTAACTTAGTTAAAATTTAAAAAGGTAGTGGTGGAGCTTTTAAAATAAAAAGCTTATAAAGCACAAATTATCAAAAAATAAATAATAAGCATAAATTGATTTGTTTTAATTTACAAATCAGACTTTTTCTTTTTTTGCAATTTGAATAAAATTAGAACAATAAATAAGGCTAAAGCCATTCCAAAAAATATTCCCATAATAAACTCAGTAGATGTAATTGTTTTTGTTTGAGTAGAGAGAATAATTGAAATTGCTAAAAAAATAATTGGAATTAAAAAAGCTTGATTTTCTTTAGATTTTAGTTTTGCTTTTATACCCATATTTTACACCTTTAATAGTTATACTAATAATTTAGAACTATTTAAATCTATTTTTTTTAAAAAATAAAGTTATAATTTTCTTGAATCAATTGCCCAGTGAAGAAGTGCTTGTCTTTGTTTAGGTCTACAAGAATAATCTCCTTTTAAACAATTTTTTTGTAGTTGTATAACATGTCGTTTCATTTGTTTCCATCGCTTAATTTGTCGTTCATCATCATTACATCGTCTCCCCATATAATAACGACAATACCATTGAAACCATCCTCTTGGATCTTCAAAATATATCCAATCTTTTGCTTTCCAATAAGAAAGAGATTTTGAAGCATTAACTTTAAAATAATTTAAATTTGCATCGTGATGAGTTTCACATAATTTTGCTTTTGTAAACCAATCTTTTGGAAATTCACTTTTACAATCAGTCATATATTTGCCACCAAATACACCAAGTTCTAGCATTTCTTTAGGAGTTAACTGGGGTTTAAAATCAGAATGAAAATTTTTTCCCATTTGTTCAGTTAAATAATAAAAATAATTTTTTTGCATTAAATCATTAACAATTATTTTTCTTTTCATTATATAAATATGAAAAATAGTAAATATAAACAATTTTGTTTTTTAAAATAATTCTAATTATTTAAATTCATTTTATAAAATAATAAGACTTATTTATTTATAGGTATGCGAGGTTTTAAAATGGATTTTAGTGAATATCAAAATGAAAGTAAAAAACTGATTTTGGAACAATAATTAAAGAAAATGATTTAGTTTATTATGTGCTTGGACTTTGTGATGAAAGTGGAGAAGTTGCTGGAAAAATAAAAAAGTTATATAGAGATAGAAATGGAATACTTGACGAAGAATATAAAAAAGAAATTGCTAAAGAATTAGGAGATGTTTTATGGTATTTATCTTTACTTTCAACAAAATTAGACTTTTCATTAGAAGACATTGCTAAAATGAACATTGAAAAATTAGCAAATAGACAAGAAAGAAATCAATTAAAAGGAAATGGAGATAATAGATAAATTTAATTAGTTAAAAAAATAGTGATATTTATGCCTAAAATCCAACCAAGAAAAGCTTTAAGAGAAAGTGCAAGACTTTTGAAATTAAATAGATCAACATCTTTCACATTTAGAGAAAAATTTTTTAGAGGATTATTTTCAAAACAAGTTGTTGAATTAACAACAAAATGTATTGGTAAAAAAAGATTTTCAAAAGAATTATCAAAAAGACTTGATTCACTTCAAGGAGCATTAATAGAAGTAGTTGGAAATGCTAAAACTGCAGAAGAAAAAAAGCTTTGTTTTAGAGTAATAAATAAATTACCTTTAACACCAAAAGAAAGATTTGTTTTTTATAAATTAATTAAACAAGCATATAATGAAGAAAGAGAAAATGTACATTTAAGTGTTTTAAAAATTAAATTAAGACCATCTGAAGTATATATACAAGCAATAGATCGTTCAATAAAATCTATATTTAATGGAGCTACTTTAGAAAATATTGAAGAGAGAAGTAAAAAAAGTGTATTAAATTTAGCTGCATCATTTACTTTTGATGAATTATTAATTATTGATCCAAAAAAAAGACAATTAGGAAAGAAAATCATGGAAACAATATTTAAAAGAAGACAACAAAGAATAGATTATCAAAAAGATGTCAATACAGACCCACACACAGTTGGTTTACGGACTGAATTTGAAGAAAAAATTGGAAATTTTAACGAATTTAAAGAAAGATATCATAATAATATACATAATTTAAGTGTCTTACATTTATTAGCTATTATAGAACATGGGTTTAATTCAGTGAAATAAAAAAAGTTAGCTTTTTAAAGAGTTATTAGAATAAAATTATTCGTGTTGGGAGTTAAAGGAGATGAGCCATACCTCTTGTAGGATCCCTGGTTCATCTTCGTTAACGAAAAATCACTAATTTTTTTAAATTTAATGAATAGAGTTGGGAATTAATGAATAAATTATTTTTTACTAGTGAAACAGCTAACAAAATTAATAAAATTAAAGACAAAGAACCAATAAACTTTGATTTAAATAAGACTAAAAATAAGCTACTTGTTGAAAAAAAAGAGGCAAAAGTAATAATTAATTTAACTAACATAGAAAAAAGTGAAAAATCAAATAAAATTGAATTTGATGAAAAAGAATTTAAAAATTTAAAAGAATCTTTTGTTTATGTAATTGAAGATAAAGAGATTAAGCGAATTGAACTTTTTGGTGAAGAAACAAATTTATATTATAAATTACTTCCAACTAAAGATTGGCCAACTTTAACACTTTCTTCAGTTCCTATGCATAGATGGAAATATATTACACCAAAAGAAGACACTTTATCAAAAATTAGAGAAATTAGTCCAGTTAAAGGAAGAGTACTTGATACTTGTTGTGGGTTAGGTTATACTACAATTAGTGAAGCAAGCATAGCCGAAGTTGAACAAGTTGATGTTTTTGAAAGAGATAAAAATGTATTAAGAATTTGTGAATATAATCCATACTCAGAACAACTTTTTATAAACAAAAAAATATTTATACATAATGAAAGTGTATATTATGGAATTGAAAAATTTAAAGAAGAAACGTTTGACAGAATTATTCATGACCCCCCAACACCAACTTTTGCAAAAGAACTTTATTCAATAGAATTTTATCATGAACTTTATAGAGTATTAAAAAAAGGTGGGATATTATACCACTATGCGCCCCAACCAGGAAAAACAAAAGGAATAATTACTTATCCACACTGGATAAAACTACTTGAACAAGTTGGATTCAAAAAAGTTAAATATAATGAAAAATCTAGTGGAATAAAAGCAATAAAATAAATTATAAACAATTTTAAATTCCAAAAATTATTTATACTTATTACTTTTAACAAGTGCTCTTGCAAATTTTTTTCCTTGGCCTTTTTCCAAAATGTTAGTTGCAACAACTCCATTATTAGATAAAATAATTACCCCTTCACCAACTCTTGCTTTTCTTAACCCTCTTGCTTGATCAAACATATTTTTTCTCTCTTTTAAAACTTCACTAACAGGCACACCCACCCTCTGAGCAATTATTGTCGCTCTTGCAAAGGCATTATCTTTAGCAGACAATTTTAAATTTCTTAATTTAGGTTTTTTTAAATTTGATATTGTACTAACAGTTATAAAATCTCCTCCAAATAGTAAAATAACTATCAATATATCAGTTATTTAAAATAAAAAGCTTTCTATAGAATATAAGATTAATTAAAATTTAAATAAAAAAATAATTCTAAAATTATTTATTTCTTACACTTCCACCTTTTCCAAAAAAATAATCTTTAGAAATAATTCCAGCTTTTTTTAATTGAGTTATTCTTTCACTAATTAAACCATATTGTTTTTCAGTAACTCTTTTTCCAGTTTGATAAACAAATTTAGATTTTTCTAATTCTTCACAAATTAATCTTGCAACTACTGAAACTGACAAAAATTTAGTTCCAATATGTTTTTTAAAAAAATTTACAATTGGAGAATCAAGCGCATGCTTCATTGCACCAACTGGTTTAGGACGAACAGTTTTTTTTGATACTCTTTTTACTCGCCCAGTTAATTCATCAATAGGGATTGTAGCCGTTCCATGAACAACCCGAAATCGCGCATCAGGATTTGGCAAAACTGTCTTTCCTCTTCCACGAAGACTTAATCTATCACCAAAATTGTTTCTAGTTACTGGCATATTTAATCACTAATAATATATAACTAATAAACAGAATAAAAAGTTAACTAAAATATATAGAATTAACAATACATTAAATAAAAGAAGCACATAAAGAGCAAGATTTATTAAATAAAAAAACATTAATATTTAGAAGAAAAATAAAGAAAATTTAAACAAATATTTGATTAGTGGTTTTAATGGCATCAATTTATGAAAACTCAGTAGAAAAAAAAATAGAAATCGAAGACGATGATATTTTTGATGATGTTTTTGGTCAAGATGAAGAAAAAAAGAAATCAAAAGAAATAATGAAACAAAAAGCAAAAGAAATTAGTGAAAAACAAAAAAAAGAAGAATCAAAAAATAAAGAAGAAGATAAAAAATCAACAGACGATGATGATGAAGACGACACAGAATATGAAGAAGAAAAATCAACAGAAGAAGAACCTGAATTATTTTTAGACACTGATCAAATTAAAGAAATAAAAAAGAAAAGTCATTTAAACGATAAACAAAAAGAAAAAGAATTTAAAATTAAAACAAAAACTAAATTTGATAGAACAAAATCTGATTTTGATGAACAAGTTGAAGAAGGACTTGAAAATTCAATTAAAAAAGGATTAGGCGGGGGCAAATTAGAATTAAAGATTCATGAAGAAGAAGAAGATGAAAGCGAATTTGATGAAGAAAATAATTATGATGTTAGTGAAGAAGAACATAATATAATTAAAAGTGTGATTAAAAATAAATCTGAAAAAGCTGTTGAAGATGATGATGAAGTTGCAGAATATTTATTTAAAGAACACGGAACTAAGGAAGAAATAGAAGCAGAAGAAGATAAAAAAAAGATTGAAGATGAAAAAGAATTAATTGAAAATGAAACAAATGATGAAGACCTTGAAGAAATTGAAGAAGAAGAAAAACCAACTAAAAAAGGAAAAATAAAAGAATCTGATCCAAATGACATTAAACCAAAATTAGAACTATTAATGTCACAAACTAATCATGCATATATTGGAAGAAAAAAAAGTATATTAAAAAGTTATGGAGATGAAGCTGGACTTTTTGTTGGAAGAATTGAAGAAGACACAATGAAACACACACCAGTTTATCTTGATGGATTAAACCCACACGTTGTATTTGTTTGTGGTGCAAGAGGATCTGGAAAATCTTATGTTCTTGGAGTATTAGCTGAAGAACTTGCTTTAAAAAATAAAAATGTTGGAATTGTGGTTGTTGATCCAATTGGAGTATTTTGGTCAATGAAACATCCAAATAGAGAAAATAAAGAACTTGAATTACTTGCACAATGGAATATAATGCCTCAAGGCCTTGACAATATAAAAGTTTTCATCCCGGTTGGAATGAAATCATCTGTACCAAAATCTACTTTTGATCAAACTTTTTCAATACAACCTTCACTTCTAACTGCCGAAGATTGGTGCTTAACTTTTGGTATTGAAAGATTTTCACCAACTGGACTTTTACTTGATAAAGCAATTGCAAAAGTAAAATCTGGTTACACTACACTTGGAGATGAACCTAAAAAAATAAGAGGAAAACAAAACACTTTTAGTTTACAAGATTTAATTGATTGTTTTGAATTTGATAGTGAATTAAATGATAGAGATAAAGGTTACAAAGCAGATTCAATCAGAGCATTAATTTCAAGATTTGATGCTGCAAAATCATGGGGAATTTTTGATGAAAATGGAACTCCATTAAGTATACTTTCAAGAGCTGGACAAATGACAATTCTTGATACTAGTTTTTTAGAAGATAATGTAAGTGCTCTTGTAATTGGAATTTTATCAAGACGACTTCTTCAAGCAAGAAAAATTAGTACAAGAAGAGAATCTTCAACTAAATTTGAAACAGAAGCAAGTGTTGATGATTTAATTGAATTAAATGTACCACCAACTTGGTTATTTATTGATGAAGCACACACACTTATTCCAGGTGGAAATCAAAAAACTCCAGCAAGTAACGCACTTGTTGAATATGTAAAACAAGGACGAAGACCAGGTTTATCACTTGTTTTTGCAACACAGCAACCAAGTGCAATTGATAGTAAAGTTTTAAGTCAACTTGATGTAATCATGTCTCACAAATTAGTTTTTGATGATGATGTTAAATCAATTTACAAAAGAACACCAACAATTATCCCAATGCAATACAAGCGACCAAATTTCATCAAAACAATGCCTGTTGGAATTGCATTAACTGGAGATAGACAAGAAACAACATCACGAGCATTTGTAATGGGAATAAGACCAAGAATGTCTCAACACGAAGGTCGTGATGCAGAAACTACAGAAATAAAACATGATTTAGATGAAGATCAAGTAGAAAATCTTGCAGTTAATATTATACTAAACCAATTACAAAAAGATCCAAGCATTGCATTAATTAGTTTTTATCAAACTCTTGATACATTAAATAATACATATCAAAAAAATGTTGCCCCTGAAAAAATACTTGGTTTACTTAGTAAAAAAGGAATTAAGTATGATGATAAAAAAATTTATGGTGAGGGAGTACTTGAAGAAATAGAAGCTGAAAAAGAGATGGAAGCAAATAAAGAATTAGAAGAAAATAGTGAAGTTATTGAAGAAGAAAAAGACCCAAATAAAGTAGACAGTCCATTAAAATTAGGACAATTACCAAAAGCCAAAATGGAAAAACAAGAATTTTCACAAGGTGTAGAATTAGTTTCTTTAAAAAGTCAAATTGATGAAAGCGAAGCAAGAATAAGATTGGCTAATTTAAGACTAAAGAAAAAATTATTCTTATTTGGTGAAGAAGAAATACTTGATAGACTTGAATTAAAATATGGAATCTTATATAAAATCAAATATAATTATTTTTCACAAAAAGACACTTTCCAAATTGGAGAAGCTTATATTAATTCTATAACTGGAGAATTTATACACGATATTAATGGAGAATTAAAAGAAAGTAATGGATTAATTTTCTTTATTGATTTAAATGAGAACGAAAGTGAAATTATAAAATATCTAAATGGAGTTAAATCAAGAACATTAACTAGTATTGCAAAACATATGTCTATGGATAAAGGAAATGCAAAAAGAATAATTGACAAATTAATTATTAAAAAATATGTTTATGCAACAAAGGATGAAGACCAAGAATTAACTTATTATTTAAATTTAAATCTTGATTTACCACCTAATCCACTTCATACAATTTTGTCAAGTATTGGAAAAAGACCAATTACAGAAGTAGAAAGTGTATCAATCATACCTGCAAAATTAAAAGAAGAAGAAGCTGTATTAATGCTTAATAAATTTTGGAAAAATATTAAAATTAAAAAAGTAACAAATCTTTTCATACCAATTTGGGAAGGAATCTTAAAGAAAAAAACAGGCGAAGAAAGAATAGAATACATTGATGGAATAAACGGAAAACAATTAAAATCAAGATTTAATTAATTTTAAAATTATTTTTTATCATAACTAAAATCTTTTAGTGTATTGTATTGTCCATAACAATAAGCAATACTATTTAGAATAACTATTTTTATTGAACCTAAATAAATTGTCATATTTAACAAAGGCACATCTAAAAGTGATTTTAGTAAATCTGGCAAAAATTCTTTATCAACTATTGCAATAGATTCTTTTCGCCAAACTTTTGGTATTTTTGAAAAAGATTCTCTATCATGACTCATAAAAATTATTTTTTCAGAATCACTCAAATTAACAAAAGAAATAATCTTATTAATCAAATTTGAATCATATTTTAATTTTTTAACTTCATTAAAATCTAACTCTTTTAATCTTTCTTCTTGTACATCTAAAAGTTCAATCATTTTTAGTAAAAATTCTCGTCGATTAATTAGTTTTTGTTTTACTTTTCTAATATCATGTATTGTAAAATCAGCACTTGCTTTTGCTGAGTTTAATAAATCTGGATTATTGTGTGCTCGCTCATAAAGAATAATTAAAAGTTGAACAATTTCTGAAACATTTGCTAAGGGCATTTGTATTTTTTCATTTAAATTTAAAACAAGTTTTTCTTTCATATCAACTCTAACAGAAGCTAAGCCTTTGTCAGTAATGTAGATTGTAGAATGCTCTTTTTTTATTTGACCTAACGAAGTTAAATCTTTTACTGCTCTAGATAACGCAGCATTTGCAGAAGAATTATTTTTATACCTTGAAACAAACTTAGAAAGAAGATCATTATACTCAATAAACTTATTTTGCTTCAAAATTAACAAAATTGAATTGTTTAAGGTCATAAACTAAATAAAGAAAAAAGAAAATAAAAGGGTATTGGTTAAAAAAAAGAAACTAGTCAATCTTTATAATTTAATTAAATTATTAAGTTTAAACAATTTATTCGGCTAACTAGTTAAGAAACAATTAAAAACTTAGATAAAAGTATTATTTTATGGGATGGTTTTTTACAGATAAAAAAGGATATAAAAGAAGTACAACGGATAATGAATTAATTCATCGAAAAGTAGCTTCAAAAAAACTTGGGCGAACAATTGGTGAAAAAGAAGTAGTTCATCATCTAAATCGAAACAAATTAGATAATCGTCCAAGTAATTTATATGTATTTAAAAGTCAAAACTCACATAATAAAGCTCATAAAAAAGATGATTGGTGGTAATATTGGTTCTTCTTACAAAATCAAAGTTTATGTATGGATTACAATGTCAAAGATTACTTTGGTTTACTGAAAAAAAATTGTTGCCAAAATTAGATTTAGCAACAACACATAAATTTGATCAAGGACATGAATTTGAAGAGTATGTTAAGAAGTTATTTTTAAAAAGTATTGATTTAAATGGTTTAGATTTTAAAGAAAATTTAGACAAAACAAAAAAAGCAATAATCGAGAAGAAAACTATTTTTGAAGCAGGATTTA
>JAQUZG010000002.1:53052-72568 GCA_028691435.1 Candidatus Iainarchaeum sp. | reverse complement strand
ATCGGCAATCTCTATAGCTAATATTTATTAACTCTTTTTAATAGAATTCAATTTATGAAAGATATTGTTATTCGTGGGGCAAGAGTTCATAATCTTAAAAATGTTGATTTAACCTTGCCAAGAGAAAAGTTTATTGTTTTTACTGGATTGTCGGGTTCTGGTAAATCTACTTTAGCTTTTGACACAATTTATGCTGAAGGTCAACGAAGATATGTTGAATCTTTGAGTGCTTATGCAAGGCAATTTATTGGTGTGATGGATAAACCTGATGTTGATTCTATTGATGGACTTTCTCCAGCTATTTCTATTGAACAAAAATCAACTAATAACAATCCTCGTTCAACAGTTGGAACAATTACAGAAATTTATGATTATCTTAGACTTTTATTTGCTAGAATTGGTGTGCCTCATTGTCCTACACACGGAACAAAAATTGAGTCACAAACTCCTTTACAGATTAGTAAAAGAATTAGTAAAGATTTGACTGGTGATATAACTGTTCTTGCTCCAATAATTAGACAAAAAAAAGGAACTTATGAAAATTTATTTGCTGAAATTAATAAAGAAGGATTTTCAAGAGTTAGAGTAAATAAAGATATTCATAAATCTGATGAAAAATTTGATTTATCAAGATATAGGCAACATGATATTGAAATAGTTGTAGATAGATTAAATGCAAAAGACAAAGAGCGATTAACTAGTGCAATAGAAATTGCATTAAAAAAAGCTGATGGTTTAGTAATCATTTTAGATAAAAATAATAAAGAGCATCTTTATTCTTCAAAATTAACTTGTCCTATTTGTGGGTTATCATTTGAAGAATTACAACCACGAATGTTTTCTTTTAATTCTCCTTTTGGTGCTTGTGAAAAATGTAAAGGGTTAGGTGTAGAATCAGAATTTGATCCAGATTTAATTATTCCTGATAAAACAAAAAGTATAATGGATGGAGCTATAAAGATTTATGGAAAAATGGATTTGTCTTGGAGGGCACAGCAATTACAATTTGTTGGAAAGGTTCATGGGTTTGACTTATTTACACCTTTAGAAAAATTCACAAAAAAACAATTTGATGTTTTAATGTATGGTGATACTACGCCAATTAAAGGAAACTGGAGTAATGGGGCCATAATGAATCTTGAAAATGGTTTTGAAGGCCTAATTCCTCAATCACAAAGACTTTATGAATCAACAGAATCTGATTATAGAAAAGAAATGTTATCAAAATTTATGAAAATAAAAAAATGTAGTATTTGTGGTGGAAAAAGACTTAAAGAAAAAGTGCTTTCAGTTAAAATAGCTAATAAATCAATAGTTGATGTAACAGATTTATCAATCTTAAAAACACAAGAATTTTTTAAAAATTTAACTTTAACAGATAAAGAAAAAGAAATTGCAAAATTAATTTTAAAAGAAATAAATGCTAGATTAAATTTTCTAAATGATGTGGGTTTAGGTTACTTGACTTTATCAAGAACTGCCGGAACTCTTTCGGGTGGAGAAGCACAAAGAATAAGACTTGCAACTCAAATTGGTTCAAATTTAACTGGTGTTTTATATGTGTTGGATGAACCATCAATTGGACTTCATCAAAGAGATAATAACAAATTAATTGCTACACTTCATAAACTTAGAGACATTGGAAATACTTTAATCGTTGTAGAACATGATGAAGATACAATAAGATCAGCTGATTATGTTGTTGATATTGGACCAGGTGCTGGAGTACATGGTGGAAAAATTGTTGCCGTTGGAAATCCAAAAGAAATTGAAAAAAATAAAGATTCAATAACTGGAAAATATTTAGCGGGTCTTGAAGAAATAAAAATTCCAAAAACAAGAAGAACAAGTAAAGAGTCAATAACTTTTACTGGGTGTAAAGAAAATAATCTAAAAAACATTGATGTTAAAATTCCTCTTGGAGTTTTTACTTGCTTAACTGGTGTGAGTGGATCTGGTAAATCAACTTTGCTTGAATCAATAATTTATGGAGGATTAGTAAAAAAATTAGGTTTAGTAGAAGCTGAATTAGAAATTGGAAAACATGATGAAATTATAATTGATGGAGAAACAGACAAAGTAATTGTAATTGATCAATCACCAATTGGAAGAACTCCAAGGAGTAATCCAGCAACTTATATAAAAGTATTTGACGAAATAAGAAGTTTATTTGCAATGACAAAAGAAGCAAAAATAAGAGGTTATGATATTGGTAGATTTTCATTTAACACAGAAGGTGGACGATGTGAAAAATGTAAAGGTGATGGAACAATAAAAATTGAAATGAATTTTTTGCCTGATGTGTATGTAGAATGTGAAGAATGTAAAGGAAAAAGATACAATGAAGATACTTTAACAGTAACTTATAAAGACAAAAACATTAGTGATATTTTAAATTTAAGTGTAGAAGAAGCAATAAATATTTTTGAATCGGTTCCTTCAATAAAAAACAAACTAATTACATTAAATGCAGTTGGTTTAGGTTACATTAAACTTGGCCAAAGTTCAACTACTCTTTCTGGTGGAGAAGCACAACGAATAAAATTAACAAAAGAACTTGCAAAACGTTCAACTGGAAAAACACTTTACTTACTTGATGAACCAACAACAGGTTTACATTTTCACGATGTAAAAAAACTAATTGATGTTCTTCAAATCTTGGTAGATAAAGGAAATACAATTGTAGTAATTGAACACAATCTTGATGTAATCAAATGTGCTGATTATATAATTGACCTTGGACCAGAAGGTGGCGAAGGCGGTGGAGAAATAATTGCAAAAGGCACTCCTGAAGAAATTATAAAAAATAAACAAAGTGAAACTGGGAAATATTTGAAAAAAGTTCTTGAACGGAAAGTTATTTAAATTAATTTTTAATTACTTTATTATGTTTAGTTTGTTTATGACAATTGATTTATTAAATATTTTGTTTTTAATTTTTGTATTTGCCGTGGTTGGTATTTTTATTTTTATTTTTTTAGAATTGTTTAAACAAATTAAATCTGATATGGTTAAATCTGATATAAGTCTTATTTCATTGATTATTGTTAATTTAATTTCGTTTTTTTTAATTTTAATTAATAATTTTTCTATAAGTTTTATTATTTTAGTTTATTTGACTCAAATTTTAATTATTGGATTTTTTAATATTTTAAAGATTTTACTTTTTAATAGCAAATTTATAAAAAATATTGATAAAAAACAAATTATTAAAGTTTCTTTTTTTTCAAAATTTGTATTAGCTTTTTTCTTTATTTTGCATTATTTTGGATTTACTTTTTATATGTTTTATGTTGCAATTAATTCAAATTTATTAAATTTATTAAATTTTGCTGATTTTTTTCTAAGTTTTGTTTTAGTTGCTGTTTTATTTTTTATTAATCATTTTATATCTTTTAATAAATATTTTTTAAATGGTTTAGAAAAAATTGAGTTTAAGGAATTACTGTATAACCCTTATCATAGAGTAATTTTAGTTTTTTTAATTATTTTTGTAATTGGAGTTATTTCTAAAAATATTCTTAATTTTAATAAGTTTTATTTAATTCTTATTTTTGTGATACTTAAGATTGTTGTTGATATTATATCTCATAATATTTATCATCAAGAAGTTCTTGAACGGAAAGTTATTTAAATACAAAATTTGTTTTATTATTATGAAATTTGATTTGAAACTTGTTGGAATTATTGTGGTTATTTTAATCTTACTTTTAGTGATTGGTGTTTTTGGATATCAGTTTATTCTGTATAATGAAATAAAAAATGAAATTATTCAAACTTTTAATGATAATGATAAAATTAGATCTATTAAAGTTAATGAAACTGAATTAGCTAAAGATGAAATTAATTATGTTTATCAAACTGAAATTAAAGATTCATTTTTATTTGTTGAAAATAATTTGAATAAAAATCTGGATCTTTGTGAATTGATTGGTTTAAAATATCAATCTAATTTTCCAATAATTAGCGCTGGCATGGTATTTGTTGAGATTAATAAAAATTCAGAATTTAAAATAAATATTGATAGTTTTTCTGATAATTTGATATTGAATGTTGAAAATTCAAAAGGAATGCGGCATGAAGAAAATATATTTTATAATTTTTATGTTCCAAATTATGTGGGTTGTGTAAATGATTCATTAAATGATTATTATCAATATAAATATTCTAGATTTTTAATTGCTAAAAATAAAAATCCTAATTCTAATTTAACAAAAGCTTTGGCTTATGATTTAAATGGATTAATTGAAGTTTTTGGCGAAGAATAATTTTAATCTAACCATTTGTAAGCATTTTTTCTTGGCAAAATTCTTGTAATTAAAACTTTATTTTCATTTATTGAATAAATTATTCTTTCGTCTCCAAATCTTAATCGATATAATTCAGGGTCATGTGAACCAACTAATTTTTTTATATCAGCATTTGGTCTTTTTTTATAAGGATTTTCTTTTAACTCTTCAAATGATTTTTTTATTCTTTTTTGATTAATATTATCAAGACTATAAAAGTCTTTTTTTGCTTTTTCTGAAATTAAAACAAGCCATGTCATAAATTATCAACATTAGTAAATTTTTCATTAAGAAGAATTTGTTTTTGTTCACTAAAAAATATTTTTTTATCTGTAGCTTCAATTAATTTATTTATTATTTCATCATAAGTTTCATCTTTTTTTCCAAATTCTTTTAATAATTCTCTAGTAGTTTGTTTTACCATTATTGTTGTAGTTTCCATAATATCACCATATATTAGTATATAATGATTATATTTGATTATATTTATAAACTTATTTTATTTAACAGTTAATTATTTAACAAATTCTTTACATTTTTTATTTATGATTAAACCTAATGAAATTTCTTTTTTGCCTGAAAGTCCAGGTTGTTACTTATTTTATGATGAAAATAAAATAATTTATGTTGGGAAGGCCAAGAATCTAAAAAAACGAGTTACTTCTTATTTTCAAAAAGTTGATCATTCACCAAAAACGCTAGAATTAATTTCAAAAATCAAACAAATTGATTTTATTGTAACAAATAGTGAAAGTGAAGCTTTACTGCTTGAAAACAATCTAATCAAATTACATTATCCAAAATATAATATTGATTTGAAAGACTCAAGAAGATATGCGTATTTAGTTTTAGTGCAAGATGAAATTCCATATCTTGAAGTAGCAAGAAACCGATTAAAAAAAGGAGAATATTTTGGCCCATTTACTTCTGGAAATATAAGAAAAACTGTGATGGATGTAGTTAGTAGAACATTTAAAGTTCTAACAAGGCCAGCTTCGCAAAAATTAAAAAAATTAATTGAAAAAAATGAATATAAAAAAAGAGTAGAAAAAGCAAGATTAATTTTATCTGGAAAAGTTGATGAATTAATTAAACAACTTCAAGATGAAATGAAAAAAAATTCAGAGATAAAAAATTATGAATATTCTTTAATTTTAAGAAATCAAATTACTGCATTAAATTTTTTAAAAGAAAAGCAGATTATGGAATTATCAAGGTCAATTGATGGAATAATAATTAATTATTCAATAATTAGTAATGAAATTTATCTTTTACTTTTTAATTTAAGAAAAGGAATAGTTGAAGATAAACAAGAATTTGTTTTTGATGAAAAAGAAGATTTCTTAGAAGAATTTTTAGTACAGTATTTTGATACTTTAGATATTCCTTCTTTAATTCTTGTTCCAGAAAAAGTTTCACCTTTAATTAACGACTTTTTATCAAAAAAAGCAAACAAAAAAGTAAAAATAATTGTGCCTAAATCTGGAGAAAAAAAAGAACTACTTGATTTTGTAAAAGAAAATATTGGGCCAACTTTTTTTGCAGGAAATGAACGAGTAGAAGAACTAAAAAAAGTTCTTCATTTAGAAAAATTGCCAAGAATCATAGAATGTTTTGATATTTCACATTTATCTGGAACAAACACTGTTGCATCAATGGTAACTTTTAAAGATGGTTTACCGGACAAATCAAATTATAGAAAATTTAAAATTAGAACAGAATCAAATTCAGATGATTTAGTTGCAATGGAAGAAGTCATAAGACGAAGATACACTCGAGTAATTAAAGACAACTTAAAAAAACCAGATTTGATTGTAATTGATGGTGGGCCAACGCAACTTGGTGTAGCAATTAATATTTTAAGAGAATTAAACTTGACCATTCCAGTAATTTCTCTAGCAAAACAATTTGAAGAAATTTATTTTCCAATTTCAAAAATTCCATTAAGACTTGATAAAAAAAATAAAGGTTTACAATTACTAATTTCTTTAAGAGATGAAACTCATAGGTTTGGTGTAACTTATCAAAGGTCTTTAAGAACGAAAAATTTAGTTAAAAAATAAATTTAACTATTCTTTGAAATTATTTACTAATCCTATTTTTAGTTAATTCTTACGGCTAACTACTTAACAAACTTCTTTAAATATTTCTTAATCAAATTATTTTATGCAAGAAAAATTTAATTTAGTTAGTGAATTTTCACCAGCTGGTTCTCAGCCAGAGGCCATAAAGCAACTGGTTGATGGAATAAAAAAAGGTTATAATGCACAAACTTTGTTAGGTGTAACTGGCTCAGGCAAAACTTATACAGTTAGTCAAGTAATTAATCAAGTAAATAAACCAGTTTTAGTTATAGTTCACAACAAAACTCTTGCAGCACAGTTGTATAATGAATTTAAATCGTTTTTTCCAAGTAACAGAGTAGAATATTTTGTTTCATTTTATGATTATTATCAACCTGAATCATATATTCCTTCAACCGATCAATATATAGAAAAAGATTCAAAAATAAATGAGTATATTGAACGAATGAGACTTTCAACAACTGCTTCTTTATCTAGTCGAAATGATGTTATTGTAATTGCTTCTGTGTCTTGTATTTATGGTTTAGGAAATCCAAAAAATTATTTAAATGCGGGATTTGAAATAACAAAAAATCAAAAAATATCACGAAAAGATTTAATCATAAAATTAATTAATTCTCAATATGAAAGAAATGATTTAGAATTAATGAGTGGACGATTTAGAGTAAAAGGGGATACACTTGATTTAGTGCCAGGGTATGAAAGAAACATAATTAGATTAGAATTTTTTGGCGATGAAATAGAACGAATTTTAGTTTTAGATAAAGATACAATGAAACCACTTGATGATTTAAAATATTTCTTTTTATTTCCAGCAAAAAACTTTGTAACAACAGAGGAAGAAATAGCAAAAGCAACAGTAAGTATAAGTAAAGAATTAGATGAAAGAGTAAAAGAATTAGGTATAATCGAATCACATCGATTAAAACAAAGAACAAAATATGATCTTGAATTAATAAACAATTTTGGTTTTTGTAAAGGGATAGAAAATTATTCAAGACACTTTGAAGGACGAAAAGAAGGAGAAAAACCATATTGTCTTTTAGATTATTTTAAAGAAAAATTTTTGATTATAATTGATGAATCTCATCAAACAATTCCTCAATTTAATGGAATGTATAATGGTGATAGGCAAAGAAAACAAACTTTAGTGGATTATGGTTTTCGTTTACCTAGTGCCCTAGACAATCGACCACTTAAATTTAATGAATTTGAAAAATATTTAAAAGATAATCAAGTTATTTTTGTAAGTGCTACTCCATCAAAATATGAAATTGATAATTCTAAACAAGTTGTAGAACAAATAATTAGGCCAACTGGTTTAGTTGATCCAGAAATCTTTGTTAGAAAAACCGATGGACAAATTGATGATATTTTAGGCGAAGTTAAAGAAACGATTAGAAAAAATCATAGAGTTTTGGTTACAACGTTAACTAAAAAACTTGCAGAAGAAATGGCTGAATATTTTGCGTCTCAAAATATAAAAGCAAGATATTTACATTCTGAAATTAAAACTCTTGAACGAAGTGAAATCATTAGACAATTTAGACTTGGTAAATTTGATGTTTTAGTTGGAATAAATCTTTTAAGAGAAGGAATTGATATTCCAGAACTTGGTTTAGTTGCAATTTTTGATGCAGATAAAGAAGGGTTTTTAAGAGACCAAAGATCACTAATTCAAATTATTGGAAGAGCTGCAAGAAACTCAACTTCTAAAGTTATTTTATATGCAGATAAAGATACAAAATCAATTGATGGTGCAATAAAAGAAACAAACAGAAGAAGAAAAATACAAATTGAATATAATCAAAAACATGGAATTACCCCAACAACAATTATCAAATCAATTGAAGAACAAAAAATAATTTTAAAAGATACTAAGCATATTCCGTTTAGAGAAAAAGAAAAACTTGTTACTCAACTTGAAATTGAGATGAGAGAAGCTGCAGAACGACTAGAATTTGAATTAGCAATTGAATTAAGAGATCAAATTGATAATTTAAAAAAAGATTTAGAAAAAAATAAACACGCTTAATTTAGGACACTTGGGTTCAATTTAATTCGTTAAATTTAATAACTTTTTGTATTATAGTTAATTTATGCAATCATTAAGTTCAAAAAAAGTTTATTCAATTACTATTGCATGTGTTAACTCTATTTTTAATTCTAATAATACTAATTAGGGCCTGCCAAGGGGCTAAAGGAAAATCTTGGCTTGATTAATAAAAAAGTATTATTGGGGATGATATTATGAAAAGAATTATGGTTAGTGAATTAAAAGAAGTTATTGGCAAAGAAGTAAAAATTTGTGGATTTTTACATGAAATAAGAAATCAAAGTAAAATAAAGTTTCTTTTGATTAGAGATATTTCAGGAATAGTTCAATGTGTTGCATTATCTGAATTTGAATTATTTACTGAAATTTCAAAAATTTCAAAAGAATCAGTTGTTGAAATTATTGGATTAGTAAAATCTGAAAAACAAGCGCCTAAAGGAATAGAAATTGAAATAAAATCATTTTCTATTCTTTCAGTTGCTGATTCTGATTTGCCTATTCCCGTTGTTGAAAAAGCTCAAGAAACATCTCTTCCATTAAGGCTTGATTATAGGTGGATAGATTTAAGAAAACCAAAACATGCTTTAATTTTTAAAATTTGGACGACGATGGAAGAAGCAATGCGTGAATTTTGGTTATCACATGGATTTATTCAAATCTATTCTCCAAAGTTAATGGGGGTTCCATCAGAATCTGGGGCTGAACTTTTTAATTTAGATTATTTTGGAAAAAAAGCATACTTGGCTCAAAGTCCACAATTGTATAAACAAATGGCTATGTCTGCGGGGTTTGAAAAGATATTTGAAATTGGTCCAGTATTTAGAGCAAATCCTTCCCATACAACAAGACACGATACAGAATTTACTTCTATTGATATGGAAATTTCTTTTATTGAATCACATGAAGATATAATGAAGTTTGAAGAAGAATGGTTAACTTTTACAATTCAAAAAATAAAAGATAAACATTTTAAAGAAATAAAAGAAGTTTTTGGGATAGATATTAAAGTCCCAAGTTTACCCTTTCCAAGAATAAAAATGAAAGATGCGGAATTGTTGCTCAAAGAAAAAGGGCTAGATTATAGTGGTGATTTAGATGCGGTTGGAGAAAAAAAATTATGTGAACTAATTAAAGAAAAATATTCTCATGATTTTGTTTTTCTAATTGATTACCCATATTCAAAAAGACCATTTTATCATATGAAACAAGAAACTGATAAAAATTTAACTAAAAGTTTTGATCTTTTATGGAAGGGGCTTGAAATCACAACTGGTGCTCAAAGAGAACATAGGTATGAAATTCTAAAAAGTCAATTATTGGAAAAGGGACTAACTATTGAGCCATTAAAGGATTATATGAATTTTTTTAAATATGGTTGCCCACCCCATGGGGGCTGTGGAGTTAGTCCAACTAGACTTCTAATGCAACTTTTGGAATTAAAAAACGTTAGAGAAGCAACATTTTTGCCACGTGACACACAAAGATTAAATCCCTGATTTAGAAAAAAATAAAAAAAAGATTTAGCCTCAATTGAGGCTAAATGATTTTACTCTATTGTTTGACCAACAGCTAAATTATTTTGACTAGTTGATAAAAATGCCCACCATGGTTGAGAAACATTTTCTACTTTACCATTTTCTGCATTTAATGAAATTTGTTCCATTGTTTCCATTGGAATTATTCCAAATAGATTTCTTTGATTTTTAATTTCAAATTGGTACATTAATCTATTTTGATCAATGTTTAATTGGAAATTATTAGCATCTCTAAATTGATTTTGTATTCTTGATGGTGCTACTTCAAGTTTTTTACCAGAAACATACATTCCGTTTTCGTCAAGTGTTATATTTTGTTTACTTTCAACTAAAACGTTTCCATCTCTGATTTGAATTCTATTTTGATTATTACTAATTTCCATATTTCTGTTATTCATCATAACTTTTATAGAATTTTTATATTGTGAAGTATTAGTATTTCCATCAACACTAATTCCATTTTGTCTGATTTCAAGTTTTGTTCCAAATTCTTTAAAATCTTCATAATTAATTTCGTTATTATCTTTTAATCTATTTTGAACCATGTTTGTTACTTCTGCTCGCATTTGTCTCATTTCTTCTTTTAATTGTTCATTGTTATCATGAACTGCATTAACAAACATTTCTTGATATTGTTTTCTCATTTCATTCATATTTTGAACTCTTTCTTTTTGAGGTACGCCATTAATGTCTAATATAGGCATTGGTTTATTTGAATCAAAATTGTTCATGTCTTTTGGTTCAGGTTTATTACTATTTTGATCCATTGGATTATTTCCCATTACTGGTTGAACCATTAATTGATCATTATTTGGCCCATTTTCATTTACTTCATTAGTATTCATACTTGCAAAGCCAATATTCATTATAAAAACAAACATTAGTATTGCTGTTAAAATTTTTATATTTTTCATTTAATCACCATATCTAATGCAATTTTGATGTTTTTATTCTTTTCTTTTTTAAAACTCGCTTAATTTAGGACACACAGCTTTTAATATTTATAAAAAATCAATAAAATTTATATTTTCTTATTTACTCAGTTTTTCGTCAAAGAATAATATTTATATATTCTTCTAATCACAATTAATTAGTTAAGAGATAAAAGAAAAGTTATTGGTTTTTGAACCAAATTTTCTAATTAATTTGATAATTAATATAATTGAATTTGAAAATCTAAATTAATTTACCTAAATTAAATATTTTAACATTATAAAATAAAGAGATGATAAAAATGAATAATGAAAATAATTTTGTTAAAAAGAATTTTGAAAACAAAAGAAACAATTTTAGAAGAGATGACTTTAAACCAATGGGGGATAAAGTTAATTCTATTGCATTAGCCAAACCAGGAGATTTTTTTGAAGGAATAGTAAAAATTGTAAGAAAAGCAGTTCCAGGTCCAGTAGTATTTATTGTTACTGATGGATTAAATCAAATTGATGCTGTTACAAAAGAATCGAACTTTGAAGTAAATGATGTAGTAAAATTAAGGGGAAAAGTAAGTGATCGTGGAGGAAAACTCCAAGTTGATATAAATACAATGGATAAAAGTGATCAAGATTTTGATTTAGTAATAGACAAACAAAGTATTCCAAAAGATAGAGAATTATCTATCAAATCAGAAAGACTTGAAAAAATGAAACCAAAAATGATTGAAGTTGCACATAAAATAAGAAAAGCAATTTTTGATGGGCAAGCAATAATTATAAGACACCATTCAGACACTGATGGAATAAGTTCAGGTTTAGCGTTAGAGCATTCAATAAAAAATCTAATGAAAAAAATTGGAATTAATCCACAATACTATTTGTACAGGTCTCCAAGTAAAGCACCATTTTATGAAATTACAGATGTGTTATATGATATAATTTTAGCAAAAAAAATTGTTAATGATTTTAATCAAAAAAAACCAATTTTTATTATTGCAGATAATGGTTCAACACCAGAAGATACATTTGCACATAAGACACTTCATAATTTAGGTTATGAAATAATTGTTATAGATCATCATAATCCAGTAAAAATGGAAAATGGCATAACAAGTGTTTGTCAATACTTAGTTGCTCATTTAAATCCATATATGTTTGGTTTAGACAATCAAACAAGTGCTGGTATGCTTTCTTATGAAGTAGCAAGATTAATTGATGAAAATTATGATGAATCATTGCTTCCAGCAGTTTCAGGAATTTCTGATAGGTGTGAAATACTAGAAACAGATGAATACATCAAAGTCACAGGAAAATCTCGTGAAGAATTAAAGAATATTGGAATTGCAATTGATTTCACAGCATATAATTTGCGATTTGCAACTGGATATGGGATGTATGAAGAATTATTTTCAAATCCTACACTTGTAAATATGATGACTGAACAAGTAACAAAAGGTATGGAAACTCAACTTCAAAGTACTCTGCCATATGTAAGAACAATCCAAATTGAAGATGTTTTATTTTCAACTCTTGATCTTGATAAATACACATCAAGATTTACTTATCCAACTGCTGGAAAAATAATTGGAATGATTCATGATAAGATTGCTGAAGAAAATACTAGTCACACAGTTTTCTCAATTGGATATTTATCTGATATGCTAATTATTCGAGCAACAGCTCCAATTTTGCCAGTTGAAATAATTGTTAAAAACCTTCAGTTAAAATTTCCTGCTGCAAATGTTGATGGTGGGGGACATGAATGTGCTGGGTCAATAAAATTCATTTCAGCACACCAAGAACCAATACTTGAAGAAGTAAAAAATATGCTAAAAACTGCTATTGAAAATAAAGAAAAATCTGAAAAATTAGAATAATTATTTTATTCTTTTTTTAATTATTTAATTCTTTTTTTTTAAACAAAACTTTAGAACCAATAGCTTTTTAATCAATTTATTTGTTTTTTATTTATGGCTAAAGAAACTGATGTGTTACATTTCAAGGATAGATTAATTCTTTTAGTTATTGTTCTTTTTTTAATAGGTATTTTATTTTGTTCAATTTGTTTGCCAATAAATATTACTATTTTAGTGTCGTCATTTTTTTTAATATTTTTAATGATGTTATTTTTACTTATTTATATTGAACTTGGAAATTTTGGAAAAGCAAAAATTGCATTAAATTATCCTTCAATGTCTATTGTTATGCCAGTCTATAACTCAAAAAACACAATTAAACAAGCAATTAATTCAATTAAAAATATTGATTACCCAAAAAAAATAGAGTTTATTGTTGTTGATGATTGTTCTACTGATGGATCAAGAGAATATCTTGAAACAGTAAAGGGAATTAAATTAATTAAATTAAAGAAAAATCTAGGTAAAGCAGATGCAATGAATGAAGGATTAAAACATGTAAAAACTGAACTTGTTGCATGTATTGACTCAGATACTTACCCCGAAAAAGATGTATTTTCTAAAATCGTTGGCTATTTTGAAAATGAAAAAGTTGGAGCTGTAACTTGTCTAATATTGCCTGATAAAAAGAAAAATTTAATTCAAAAATTACAATATTATGAATATCTTTTATCATTTGGACTTTGGACTACTTGTTTATCATTTATTGATTCTCTTGCAATGATTCCTGGGCCAATGACTATTTTTAGAAAAAAATGTTTTAATGAAATGGGTGGATATGATTCTGCTAATTTAACTGAAGATATGGAAATTGCATTAAGACTTCAAAAATTTAATTATAAAATAGTTTCTTGTTATGAAGCTAAGGCATACACTGACATCCCTGATACATTACAAAAATTAATTAAACAAAGAGACCGTTGGTATCGTGGAAGAGTTTTTAATTTAATAAAATATAAATCATTATTTTTTAATAAAAACAATATTGATTTAGGTTTTTTTTCATTACCTTATATCTTTTCATTAGAATTAATTTCGTTAGTTTTTTTATTTAGATTGATAATTATGCTTTTATCAAATAGTTTTAATTTTTTATTAATTCGAATTAATTTGATTAATTATAGTGATCCATTTTTTGTTTCCTTTTCTAGTGATTTTTTTTCATCAATAAATATATTTTTGTTTTTTTCTTATTTGTTTATTTTTATATTTACAATGATTGGATTAAATTTAGGTAATCAGAAAATAAAAATTTCTGATGTTCCAGCTATCTTTTTAAATATTTTATTATTTCCTTTATTTGTGTCAACAGTTTATTTTTTTGCATTTGTAAAGGAATTATTCGGGGTGAAAGGAAAATGGGTAAGAGTATCTACATAGTAGCATTAGTTGCAACAATAACATTATTTTCATTAATTTTCTTTTCAATAAATTCTATTGAAACACAACGATTTAATTCAATTGATAATGATTTAAAAAATATGATTTTTGAATATCAAATTGACCAATTATACTCTGATTTTAATCAGACTGATTGTGGATATATAAATTCTTCAATTTTAAAGAAATCTGAAATTTTACAAAATTTAAATTCAAAACTTGAAAATTATAAAGATAATTTTTTTAAATCAGATTATTATGGAACTAAGAAAAATCTTTTATTAGTTAATATGTTTATATTAAATTTAGTGGATAAATCAATTGTTGAATGTAAATCTGAAATTAAACCAATACTTTATTTTTATTCTGAAGATGATTCTTGTACTATTGAATGTGAATCTCTTGAAGTGCAATTAGATAACTTAAAATCAGTTTATCCTGAAATAAGAATTTTTGCTTTCCCTTATAAATTTAAAGAATTTGAATTTACTCAAATTTTAGAAAAGAAATATAATGTGACTAAATCTGGAACACTTGTAATTAATGGAAAAACTTTTGATTCAATTCAAACAAATGAAACTTTATTAAAAGAATTAAATTCTATAAATAAATTTATTGATAATAATGTAAACAATTCAAATTGTATTTGTACAATGGAATATGCTCCAGTGTGTGATCTAAACACAAATAAAACTTATGGCAATAAATGTGCTGCAAAATGTGATGGTGTGACAAGTTATTTATCTGGTGAATGTATTGTTCCAAAAATGTGTGGTGGAATTGCCGGATTACCTTGTGATGAAAATTCTTATTGTAAACTGGATGGAAATTATCCTGATGCATCAGGAATTTGTATTTCAAATGACTGTCCAATCTATTCATCACTTTTATGCAAAAATAATGAAATAACTACAATCTATGATTTAAATGGTTGTCAAAAACCAGTTTGTTTAGAATCAAATTAATTGATTTTACTCATTAGTTTAATTTAGAATGAAAGCAAATTAGTTTGCTTTCCTTCAAGTTTAATAAAATTATTTGCTTTTCTTATTTTAATTCCAATTTTTTCTAAATCTAAAAAATTATTTATTTGTTTATTTTCTCTTTCTTTAATTATTGTTTCTACTCTTTTTGGACCAAAACCAGGTATAAGAAGAAGTTCTTTTTCGCTAGCCGTATTTGGATCAATTGGAAATAACTCTTTATTCTTTAATGCCATACTCATTTTTACATCTTGATTAATTGCTAGATTATTATTTTCTCCAAGTGCACCAAAAATATCTTTTTTACTAAAACCATAAAGTCTAAGTAAAAAGTCTGTTTCAAAAAGTCTATGTTCTCGCATTTCGTTCTCTGCTAATCTATTTTCAAGTTTTGTCCCACTGACTGGTTTAAATGCTGAAAAATAAGTTCGATGTAAATCAGTTTCATCATAAAGTTTAGTCATTCTATTAATTACATCTTTATCAGTTTCATCAGTTGCTCCAACAATAATTTGAGTAGTAAAACTTGATAATTTATTTTTGTCAAAATTCATTGATTTAAATTTTAAATCGTTTTCATTATCTAATTTTATTTTAGCTTTTTCAGTTTTTTTCTTTATTTTATCAATTACTTTTATTTTTTTTAATAGATCTCCTTTGTAATTTTTTGTTGTCGTTAATTCACTAAAATTTGATTTATTTGCACTTTCAATATTTATTGATAATCTATTTGCATATTTACTCATTTCATTAATTAAATCGTTTGATGCTTCTGGTAAGACTTTGGCATGAATATATCCTAAAAATCCTTTTTGTCTAATTAGTTTTACACTTTCAATCATTTTTTCCATGCTTTGATTAGCTTCGCCATGTACTGCTGATGATAAAAAAAGTCCTGTAACTTCTCGATTGTAATAAAAATGCATAAAAGCACTAGCTAATTCAGTTGGTTCTAAGGAAGTTTTGTTTTTACAAGTGGTATTCGCACAGTATTTGCAGTCGTGCATACATGTGTTATCTTGAAGAACTTTCATTAAAAGACACTTATGGCCAGGAAACTGATTTTCACTTAAAGTATTACAATTATGAATAAATGAGGAGTTTTCATATTTAATACCTGCTGCTCTAAACCTTAATCTTTTTCCCGCACCACAAGAATCGTAACTAGCTGCTGTTCCTAGGTGTTTTAATTTATCTAGTAACATTAGAAATTAGTTTAATTTGGTATATTTAAATCGACTCAAAGTGACTAGCCGGTGAGGGGCTTATATTTTTTCTTGATTAAATTGAGGCTTTTTAACTATTTTTTTAACTAAATAATTTTCAAGTATTTCAAATATAAAAAACGGGATAAATATGTATGCCAATATGTAAAATGTAGTAATTGGGTTTTCTAAATATATTTGTAAAATATTTTCTGCTATTAAATAATTAATAATTAAAATAACCATTGCTAAAAAAATAATTGTTCCAATTATTAGGGCAATTGGCGAACTTATTTCTATACCTTTAATATTTAATTTACTAAAAATTTGTATATATGTTCCAAGAAAAAATCCTCCAAATACTCCAATAAAAAATAGTATTGGTATTATACCATAAGGCATATTTGTGTTAGAGTAATATGATATAAATAAAAATAAGTATTGTCCAACTAATAAGAAAAAAAACATTGCAAAAAATGAGTACATGCTAAATTGAAGGCAAATTAATGTTAATTTTGTAAAAATGTCTTTTTTAGGCATATTAAATAAATAGTTTTTTAAAATTTAAACTTTTCTTAATTTATTTTTTTTTCTTGATTTCTTTATTTTTTAAGTATTTTTCAACATTGTCTATTTTTTCAAATAGGATTTTATAATGTTTTCCATCTCCATTAATTAAACAAGTTTCAAGTTTATGAGTTTTGCAAATTTGTGGTCTTTTTTCATAAATTTTACATTTATTATTTTTATCTATAAATTTACAATCGGTTATAAACTCAACAACCCAGTCATTTTCATTATCTTTATACACATTTATATTGTCATGTGCAACCATCCATTTGATTTCTTCCCATTGTTTTTTTGTTTTTGGTTTATCTAATGCAACCGCAACTGTTCTACAACAAAGTGCATTACATTTGTCACAATTAGAAATGATTTTTTTTTCTTTTTTCAAATAATCACATCAATTAAATTTAGTTTATCTTTTTCTATTAAAAATTGCTGCTTTTATTGTTTCTTCCATTTCATCATTTTCTTTACCATAAAATGTGTGAATTTTTGGTTTTGGATTTTTTATATTGTCTATTTCTTGCTCAATTACTTTTAATCTAAAATCCATTTTTTCAATATCTATTTCATTAATTTCGTTTGTTATTAATTTTTCTTCATTATTTAATTTTGTTTCTTTTTCTGCAATTTCTGTTACTACTTTTTCAATATTGTCGAGTCGTTCAGAAACTAATTTTACCTTTTGGTTTGTAGCTAAGATTGTGCCTTTTAATTCGAATAAATCGGTATTTTCAACTAATTTAATTTGATCTTTAATTTCAGTTGGTTTATTTTTTAAGGAAAGTGGTTTATTTTCAATTGTATTAATTTGATTAATAGTTTTTAATTCAATTTTATTTGGTTTTGAATAGTTGTTTGCTGATTCTAGTTTTTTGTCAATTATTAAATTAGCAACAATTAATCCAATTATTATTAAAATCATTGATTCAACTAACATCTAATCACAAATATTTATTTAGTCTAAATATTTTTAAACAAAACTTAATCCCAATAAATTCACTTAATTTAGGACACTTTTTATAGTTTATTGAATTTAACTCATTTATCAAATCTACTTAAATAACTTCAGATAATTAGATTCTTGTTTTTCTTCAATTTCTTTTAAACTAATTTGTTTTATTTCACTTAATTTTACAGCAATTTCAACTATCTTTTTTGAGTAATTTTCTTCACCATTAAATTTAATCGGGGAGTCAGTTTCAAAAAGAATATTTGTGTAGTTTATTTCTTTAAGTCTATTTTGTATTTCTTGATTATAAATTAAAATTGGTCCAACTGAAATAAAATAATCTTTGTCAATTGCTTGTTTTATTAAACTTGGTGAATCAATAAATCCATGTAACAAAACTTTTTTTGCGTCTTGCTGAACAAGTATATTTAGTACATCTCTTTGTGCATATCTTGAATGAATAATTAATGGTTTATCAAATTTTTTTGCAAGTGTGATAAATCTAATAAATGCTTTTTTTTGTTTATCTTTTTCTTCTTCACTTTTTGAATATTTGTAATCAAGCCCAACTTCACCAATTGCAATAATATTTTTGTTTGTTTTTAATTCATCTTCAAAAAAATCAAATGCTTTATCAATTTCTTCATTTGTTAATTCAATTAAATTTAATGGATAAAGTCCAATTGCACATTTAACTTCATCAAATTTTTTAGAAAGCATTATATTTTTTTTATTTGATTCAAAAGATGTCGAACAACTAATAATTTCATTCACATTTTTTTCTTTAGCTTCTTTAATTATTTGTTCAATTTTGACATAATCTGTTTGGTTGGTTACAGTTTCTTTTTCATCCTCGTTAATCATATCTAAATGTGCATGAACATCAAAAAACATATTTTATCAACTCTATTTTTAATTAATTTTTATTTAATTATTGACTATTAATTTATTCGTCAATTGATTTAATGGTATTTATGTTTTTTATACCTTGTCTTTTCACTTATCAATATGATTAATAATTTAGATTTTAATGTATTATTCCAACAAAATGAAAAAAAATTATATTTTATACTTTGTTTAATTTTAATTGGATTCTTCTTAACTTATTGCTTTAATTATTATTCTATTTTTGGTTTTGCTTTTGAAAACAAACCAGTTATTGAAAATGAATCTTTTTGTTCAGAAAATATAAATGTTTATTTTTGTCCATTAGATGATTGTTCATCAAAAATAGTTGATTTAATTAATTCTTCAACTAATTCTATTGATATTGCAATTTATTCTTTTACCTATCTAGACATAGCAAATGCTTTAATAAAAGCCAAAGAGCGAGGAGTAATAATTAGAGTTTTATTTGATAAAATTCAATCAAGTTCAAATTATTCCTTGGATGAATTGCTACAACAAAATAATATTTTTGTAAAAATTTCAACAAACCCTTCTTCAATGCACAATAAATTCATGATTGTGGATAACAAAATTATTAGTACTGGTTCATTTAATTATACAACAAATGCAACAAAAAACAATAATGAAAATCTTCTAATAATTGCTGATAAAGAAATTGCAAATAAATATGCACTAGAATTTGACAGATTATTTATTTTAAATTAATTT
>JAQUZG010000002.1:0-52952 GCA_028691435.1 Candidatus Iainarchaeum sp. | reverse complement strand
TGGTTCATTTAATTATACAACAAATGCAACAAAAAACAATAATGAAAATCTTCTAATAATTGCTGATAAAGAAATTGCAAATAAATATGCACTAGAATTTGACAGATTATTTATTTTAAATTAATTTATTTATTAATTAAATTAATCTTATTTATTTAATTTATTAATCGTTTTATTAATATCAATTAATTATTTTAATTTAATTTTTGTTTTTTAGTCAATCAATTAATTTTTATTTGTGTGTATATTAAATTTAATTATGGTTGATGAAGTTTATTCTCCAGAAGAAGATTCTTATTTAATTGAAAAATGTATTCTTGAAGAAAATTTAACTAATAAAAAATGTCTTGATATGGGCACAGGGAGTGGAATTCAATCAAAAGCGATGTATAAAGCAGGAGCAAGAAATATTTTTGCAATAGATATAAACTATAAAGCTCTTTTTGCATCTCAAAAAAATAATCATGAAATAACTCAATCAATAAGATTTGTTGAAAGTGATTTATTTTCAAAAATATCTAATGAAAAATTTGATTTTATTGCATTTAATCCCCCCTATGTTCCATCTGGTAAAATAAAATGGAAAGATTTAGATGGTGGAAAAAAAGGTAGAGAAACAATTGATAAATTTTTAAATCAACTTCCAAACCACATTGTAAACGGATCTATTCTTTTACTTTTAGTTTCATCATTAAATAATCCTGATGAAATTATTGATATTCTTGAAAATCAAGGATTTATAACAAAAATCATAAACTCTAAAAAATTCTTTTTTGAAGAAATTTTTGTTATTCGTGCAATTTACATAAAATAAACTTTTTATTAATTTCTATTTTTTTAAATTTTTTATAATTTGGTACTTAACTAATTGTTAATTTTTTAATTATTTTCTGTTTATTTCAATTTTTTTTAAATTAGGCATATTTAAAATTTTTTCTCATGTGATTTCTTTATGGCTTCAAATGCTTCACTTGAATTTATTGCTGCACAAACAAAATATGATGCTGCTACATCTGATGAAGAAAGATTAATTGCTCTTCAACAAATGAAATCAACAGCTCCATCTCACAAAGGTGCTGAAAATTTACGTGCTGAAATTAATAGAAAAATTTCTGCTTTAAAATCAAATATTGAAAGACAAAAAACTCAAGTTGCAAAAAAGGGGTCAACACAATCTTTATCTATAAAAAAAGATGGGATTGGACAAGTGGTTATTCTTGGATTACCAAATACAGGCAAATCTACTTTACTAAATAAGCTTGCTGGCAAAGATGTTGCACAAGTTTTACCATATGCTTTTTCTACAATTGAACCTGTTCCAGCTATGATGAATTACGATGGAACACAAATACAACTTGTTGAAGTTCCAGCTATTATAGCGGGATCATCAACAGGAAAAGCTAATGGAAAAGAACTAATAAGTATAGCAAGATCAAGTGATGGTTTAATTATTTTAGGTAGTAAAGAAGAACAAGAAATTATTAAAAAAGAACTTGAAGCATCTTTAATTTTTTTAAATAGACAAAGACCTCCAATTGAAGTTAAACCTTCAGTTTTTCAAGGTGTTCAAGTGGCTGGTAAAGAAAAACTTAAATTTCCAGTTGATCAATTAATTGGTTATTTAAAAAGTGTTGGAAAAGCAAATTCCACAGTTATAATTAGTGGTCAAATTGAATCTCTTTCCCAAGTAAGTGAAGCAATTAATGAAAGTGTGGTTTATAAGTCAGCAATTTTTGTTAATTCTTATGACGTTACTGATCATTCATTAATTGATTTAAAAGATCAAATTTTTTTAATGTTGAATAAGATTTTGGTTTATACAAAAAAACCTGGAAAAGAAGCTGACTTAAATGATCCTCTTGATTTAGATAAAGGCTCAACATTAGCTGATCTTGCAGTTCATTTACATAAAGATTTTGCAAAAAACTTAAAATCTGCTAAAATTTGGGGTTCTGCAAAATTCCCTGGCCAAAGAGTTGGACCAGACTATGAATTAAAACATAAGGATATTGTTGAAATAATTATTTAATTTTAAAATTTAGTTTTCATTAAATTAATTAGTTTATCCACTTTTTCCAGTATATTTCCAAAGATAAATTCCAATTGCAATAATAATTAAAGTTACTCCAATAAGTATCAAATTTAATTTTTGATTAATTCCAAAAATCATTATTTCTTTTTCTTCAAAATAGTGACTTAGTTTATCACTATCAAAATATCCATAATTCATTATTACTTCTTGTTCTCCTTCAATTCCAATGGGTGGCGTAATAATAAACTCAAAGCTTTTTTCTTCTCCACTTTTTATTTCTTCAAAAAACATTTGGTTGTTGTTGATTATATAATTATTAGTTGGTCTTATTTCTCCTCTAACTTGATAAATAGAATAATTTGAATCATTAATTATTTGTACATCTGTTACAATTTTTGTTAATCCTGAAATATCTCTTAATTCTGTATTTGTATTAATTAAAATATTGTCAGATTCAATCAAATTAACATAAGTTCCGCTAACTTGTTCTTTTTTATTATTCTTTCCATAATAAACAAATATTTTTCCATCATTTTTTTCAATTGAATTTAATTTAAATAAAAAAGTGTACGTTTTCATTTCGCCAGCATTTAACTTTTCTATTGTTTTTCCAGTAATGTTTTGATAACTATCAATAAATGTGATATTTTCCTCACCAGTAACATAGAGATAAACATTTTCTAGTGTGTATATTTCATCATTATAAACTTTTATTTCAAGTTTATCAATTTCATTTAATTTTAAATTTGTTTTTTCAACAGTCGTACTTACTAATAAGGCACTTACATTAAGCATAATGAAAATTACTATTCCAAAACAAAAGAATAATCTAATAATATTTTTCATTTTCATAATTTTCTCCCTCAATTTCGTCAATTTTTTTTCTTTTCATTATTTTTTCAAAAATAAATAAAATTCCAAGAATTATTGCTAACCCAATTGCAATTTGAAAAATAAATGTTGTGTCAAATGTATTGCTTGTTTCTTCTTGTCCTGATTCAATAATACTCTTAACATTAGTTATTGAATTTTGAGCAAAAGTTTTTGATTTAACATATTGTCCGTTAGTTAGATTCTTTTTTGCATTATCAAAATTATTTTGTAATGCACTAACCGCATCTTGATTTTTCCAAGTATCCTTTGTATCATCACTTAAAATTGAAGTTGCTATTAAATTAAGTGTACTAAATCTAGAATCAATTTTTTTAATTGTTGAATTATCAGCATAAATTAATTCCCAAGCAAGATTTCTTTGAATTCGGTCTTCTAAATTACTTACTTCATTTTCGTTATTTTCTCCTTTTGAAAATATAGAAAAAATGTCTGTTTGATATTCAATACTATTTGTAAAATATGTGCTTAAAGATGAAGATTCTGTTGGTAATTTAATCAATGTATAATATTGTGTTTTATCAGTGTTTGATATATTTGTATCTAAACTAATTTGGTTTCTTAAATTTAATAAATCTGTTTCAAGTTGATTATACTCTGTTTTTAATTCATCAACTTTTTTTGAATAATTAGTAAATGATTTTTTATAATTTGATACACTGCTTGTTTTTGGACTTTTAAAAAAATCTTCTTGAACTTTTAATCCATCACTAATCACTTGTGATAATTCAGTTAATTTATTACTTGTTAGAGTAATTTGATCCTCAATACTTGATAATTTACTAACTATGCTTGTTATTCTGTAATCTTTTTCAACTGCTGTTTTAACAGTTGTAATATTTAATTTACTATTTTCAAAAAGTCTTGCTAAATTTAAAAAATATTCACTTTTTGTTTTTGAATAAATATAACTTAGATTAGAATAAGCATACATATTACTAAGAATAATTTGTGTTTTTATTAATTCACTGACTTCAATATCTTTAGTAGCAATTTCTTTAGTCTCAATATTCATTGGTAAATAAACTGTTGGTTGATTATTATTAATTCCAACAACAACATAATAATTTGATTCATCATAACTAATTGTAGTAATTGGGTTTAGAATTGTTGCACTTTCATTATCAAGTAAATAACCTCTATTTGTAACTTCACTAATTGCTTCGTTAGTTGAAATTGAAAAAACCATTGATGATAACATAATTAAGCAAACTAATGTTATTAATTTGTAATTTTGATTTAACATAATATCTATTATATTAAATGAATTTATAGTATTAAAACTTTCTTTTTGACAATTCAATAATCAGTTTATTCATTTTTTGTTTAACTTACTAAAAGTGTTTGTAAATTAGATTAATTTATTCAATAAATTTTACTTTTCCAATATTTTTTCTTGCGTTTTCAAATTTCTTATCAAAATCTTTATAAAATTCTTTTGCGCCGTCAATTAAATATTTTTGTTTACATTCACCACAAAGTGTTTTTCCATTCTTACAATTTTGATACATTTCATCTAACTTTTTATCATCTTTTATAAAATGAAATTTACAATATTCAAAAGCAATACAAATTTCAGGTTGCCCACCAAGTTTTTGTTGTTCTTCTTTAGTTGCTCGTCCACCGGTAAATGCTTTTTTTAATTTTTTTTCTAAATCAATTTCATTTTTTTCAGGAATATCAAGTTTTCCAACTGATTCATTTTTACTCATTTTAAAAGAACCATCAAGTGAAGAAGTATATTTGTTAAAAACTGCTCCTGGTAAAAAGAATTTGTAATCTCCTAATCTTCTTGCGACATCTCTTACCATTCTAATATGTGGTGCTTGATCAATTCCGACTGGAATAACCCCAGGCATTCGCTCTTGAAGTTGTGGATGAAGTATATCTCCCATTTGTGTAAATGCACTCATTACTTTTGAAGGATGAAGAGAACCATAAATTGCTCTAAATTCATTTTCAGTTATTTTTTGAGAACAAATTGCAGCTAAGTTACTAACTTCTTTATTTTCACTTTGAAAATAAAAATTAGTTTTTTTAATATCAAGTCCAAGTGCAATATATGCAGGTATGTGAAATTCCATTGCTCTTTTTTTTCCTTCTTCTATTGAAACATTTCTTGTAGCTTGACTTTCAACATCAGCAATTAACACATAAGTTTTTGCACCCATTTCTTGAAAATATTTTACATTCTCAATTACAGTTGCAGTTCCTAAATGAATTTGTGTATTTGAAGGCATTATTCCAGTCAAACAATAAAAATTCTTTTTTTCATTAATTGCATTAATTACATCCTGCATTCCTTGTTCAGCAAAATTAACTCCTCGTCTAAATTGTAAACTTTCATTAGGATAACTGCTAATTTCTTTCATACCAAATTCTTTCATTAGTCTAGTATAATCTTGCACAAGAGCTTTTCCCCATGGATCAACATTTACTTTCTGTTCTTGCATTTTTTTCACTTCTATATTAATTAGAATTAATATTATTAATAATACTTTTTGTTTTGGAAAATTAGTGATTTTTTAAACTTTAAATTTTTTGTTTAAATTTTTTTATTGGGGTTTAGGGGAATGTTGACCCGCAAACCCTTTCTTAAAGTGTTTGCATTCCCAAAATGATTAATTTTTTATTGGGGTTTAGGGGAATTGGACCCCTATCTGTTCCTCGCTACCCTTTTCTTTTATGAAAAGAAAAGGTTATGCAACCCAAAAGAAAATTTGGATTGTTTTTTACAATTTTTTTGGTTTAACAAAATCACTATTTTGATAAACTTTTGTAAAAAGTTTTCTGGAGGGAACCGTGATACCACTACACTAAAACCCCAAAATTATTTGATTAACTTTGTTAACTATATAATTTGGATTAGCTTATATTTAAATAGTTTTTCTAAATGGCTTTTGCATAATATGAATTTATATTTAGATTATTTATCTGTTTTATATGGATAATTCCAAAAAGGTTGTTGTAAAAAAACGGCCCATTGTTGCTAAATTAGACAGCACCAATAATCAAGAAAAACAGCCTAAACCAAATTATGTGTCTGTGTCTAGAAGAATAGTTGATGAATTTATTCGCGAAACATTTGGCTATAATGCAAATATTAGGGGGATTGGAAATAATCAAAAATTAGCCCCTTGGCTTACTTCTTTGCTCAATAAAGAATTAGTAAAATATTTTTTACCTGGTCAAACTATTGCTGATTTAAAATCTGATCCTAACTTTGCAAAAATTCTTAGAAAAATTAAATCTAATTTAATTAAAGCTGTTCAAGAAGCGCGTATTAAAAGATTTAGAAAGTTTTCAAAACTTAGATCAAATTTATATAATACTAAAAAGCATTTGGCTGATGTAGAAAAAAATTTTTTAATTGAAAGTGATGTTTTTGTTGAACAACAAAAAGTTCAAAACGCAGTAAATGCATATAAAAATGCAAGACTAAAAAGACAAAAACATTTGTGACTTTTAACTTTTCATTTTAAGAACATTTAAATTAATTTCTTATTTTCATTTATTTAATAAACTAGTGACTTTTATGATTGCAGAAAAAAAATTTACAAAAGAAATGGAATTGACAATCTTTGAACAATGGAAAAAAGATAGAGACTATGCTTTTAATGAAAATACAGAAAAAATTGTATATTCAATAGACACTCCTCCGCCTTATATAAATAGTCCTATTCACATAGGTCATGCTTCAACATACACAATCATGGATTTTTTTGCAAGATATCAAAGAATGATTGGAAAAGAAGTTTTATTTCCACTTGGTTTAGATCAAAATGGTTTACCAATTGAAACAAGTGCAGAAAAAAAATTCAAAGTTGATTTCACAAAATTATCTAGAGACGAGGCATTATCTTATTGTAGAAAATTACTTGATGCTACAACTGCTGAAAGTATTGATTCTTTTTTTAAATGTGGTATAAGTTATTCATCATGGACAAAAGGAGAAAAAATTGGTGATATTTATGAAACTGATTCGCCTTCCTATCGTGCAGTAACACAAGCAACTTTTATTGACTTGTGGGATAAAGGTTTAATTTATGAAGATAACAAAGTTGTTAATTGGGATCCAAAACTTCAAACAACAGTTGCAGATTCAGAAATAACCTATGAAGACCGACCAGGTTTTTTTCATGACATAGTTTTCAAAGTTAAAGATACTGGTGAGCAAGTAATTATTGGGACAACAAGACCTGAATTAGTTTGTACATGTGGAATGGTAATTTTTCATCCTGATGATGATAGATATAAACATCTTGAAGGAAAAACTTTAATTACTCCTTATTTTAATAAAGAAGTTCCATGCAAATCTCATCCTTTTGCAGAAATTGAAAAAGGAACAGGAATAATGATGATGTGTTCATATGGTGATTTAACAGATATTAGATTTTTTATTGAACAAGGTTTGCCAGCAAAAGTTGCAATAAACAAAAATGGAACTTTAAATGAAAACGCTGGTGATTTAGCAGGTTTAAAAATTAAAGATGCAAGAGAAAAAATTATTGAAGGACTTAAAGCACAAAATCTTTTAATCAAAATGACTCCAACAGCTGCTCATCGTACACCAATTAGTGAGCGAAGTGGAGCAGCAATTGAATTTATTACAATGCCTGAATTTTATTTAAAACAACTTGAATTTAAAGATGAAATGAGAAAAATAGCAAATGAAATTACAATTTATTCTCCAAAATCTAAACAAATTTTACTTGATTGGATAGATTCAGTTTCAATTGATTGGCCAATTTCAAGACGAAGATATTATGCAACAGAAGTGCCTCTTTGGTATTGTAAAAAATGTGGAGAAGTAATCTTAGCTAAAAAAGGAGAATATGTTAGACCTTGGAAAGACGCTCCAAAACATATTTCATCTTGTCCAAAATGTGATTCTAAAGAATTTGTTGGAGAAATAAGAGTTTTTGATACATGGTTTGATTCATCAATCTCACCTTTATATATTTTAGGATATGAGAGGTATCCAGAATTTTTTAATAAGCATCCAGTTTGTTCTCTTCGTCCACAAGGAAAAGAAATTGTACGAACATGGTTATACTACACTCTTTTGAAAGACTACCTTCTGACTGGAAAAATAATTTTTGATGATGTTTGGATCCACCATCACATAGTTGATGAAAAAGGATACAAAATGGCAAAAAGTAAAGGTAATGGTATTGATCCACATGACATTTTAAATAAATTTGGTGCCGAACCATTTAGACTTTGGTGTGCAATTGAAGGAAATCTTGACAGAATAGATTTTAGATGTTCTTTTGAAAGAATAGAAAATGCAGGGAAAGTTTTACAAAAATTATGGAACGTTTCTAAATTTATTTCAATGTTTGAAGTAACTAGCGAACAAGAAAAAAATATTGATTTACAAGAAATTGATAAATGGATTTTAAGTGAAATTAATGAAATTGCTAAAGATGCTAAAGAATCTTTCTTAAAATATGATTTTCATAATCCGACTGTAAAATTAATGAATTTTATTCGTGATGATTTTGCATCTAACTATCTTGAAATTGTAAAAAGAAGAGCATACAATAATGATGAAAATGTGCATTTCTCTGATGCAGAAAAATTTGCTGCAATAAAAACACTTCGTGATACATTAAAAATAATTCTTGAAGTTTTAGCTCCAGTAAATCCGGCAATAACTTATTTTATTTACAATAATTTATTTAATGAAAATGTTCATAAAAAAAGTTTTCCAGAATTCACTGAACATAAAACTCAAATTGTAAGCCAAGAATTAATTGATTTTAATTCTCTAATTTGGAAATATAAAAAAGACAAAAATCTTTCTCTAAAAGACACAATCAAAAAAGCAACAATTACAAAGTCTCTTTCTTCAGTTGCTAAAGAACTAAAAGCAATGCATGGTATAGAAGAAATATTAATTGGAAAAGAAATTAGTGTTGAATAAATTTATTCAATAATTATTTTAATTGTTAATTAAGCTTATTCAATAATTTAATTTATATAAGTATATTGTTCTTTTTTTCTTTCAAGTAATTCGCCGTCTTCTTTAAGAAATTCACAAGTAAGTTTAACTAATTCTTTTGATACATTTAATTTAATCGCAATCTCATCAATGTTTTGATGTTTATTCTCTTGAAATGATAAAATTATTTTTTTCTTATAATCTTGGAGTAATTCAGTCTGAACTAAATAGTAAATTCCTTCAAAACTTTTTATTCCTTTAAGTTTTCCTTCTTGTATTTCTTCTTTATAATCACTTGAAAGTATTTTTGCTCTTTCAAGATTAGTAGTTGAAATAAAACCATCTTTTTCAATAGTGTATTCAACAGGCATTTTCTTTTCAGCTAAAAAATTTTCAGATTCTTTTTTTTCTCTAACTTGTTTTTCATTTATTTTATAAATTCCTTTCTTATAATTTTCATTTAATTTAAAAACAATAACTTTTTGAGTAACTAACAAATCTAACAAAGCTTTTCTTTCTTGTTCATTTAAAGTTTTTTCAAATTTTCCTTCCACTAATTCACTTAAATTTTCTTGATTTCTTATTTTATCAATTATAACTTGTTTTTCATCAACTAATTGTGGTTTTTCAAAACAAACCTTGTTGCTCAAATTATCACTATTTGCGATCTTTTTATCAATCAATAAAAAAATTCCTTCTCCGTTTGGCACAATTTCAAATTCTTGCATTTGTTTAAACAAGTTTAATTCAGTTTTGTTTAAAACAATAAAATTATTTTCAGCTTTGGCCATCTTATAAGATTTACATCTGATTACTTTAAATTACTATATTTTGTCTTTGGCTAGTGACGAAAAGTTTGATAATTAATTATTTTCACCGGCAAATTGCTTACTTAATATTTTTTAATTCATTTTTTAGTTACTATTTATGAATTCATTAGTTTCAATAGATGTTGATAATATTAAAAATAAAATTTATTTGGTTAGAGGAATTGAAGTTATACTTGATAAAGATTTAGCAAATCTTTATTCTGTTAAGGCTACACGCTTAAGAGAGCAAGTAAAAAGAAATATTAAACGATTTCCAACTGATTTTATGTTTCAGTTAAATGATTTTGAAATAGATTTTTTGGTGTCGCAAAATGCGATACCTTCTAAAAAATACCTTGGTGGTTATAGGCCTTATGTTTTTACTGAACAAGGTGTTGCAAATCTTTCAAGTATTTTAAATAGTGAAAAAGCAATTTTAATGAATATTCAAATCATGCGGGCATTTGTTTTGATGAGAAAATTTATTGTTAATAATCAATTATTATTCAATAGACTAAATCAGATTGAATCAAAACAAATTATTTATGATGAAAAATTAAATGAAATTTTTGAATTACTTAATTCTAAGAATCTTCCTGAAAAAGGAATATTTTTTGATGGGCAAATTTTTGATGCTTATAAATTTGTTTTAGATATTATTAGGTCTGCTAAATCATCTATTGTTCTAATTGACAATTATATTGACGATTCTGTTTTGACTCTATTCACTAAAAGAAATGAAAATGTTGTTTTAACTATATTAACTACAAATTTATCTAAACAATTAGAAATTGATTTAAAAAAATTTAATGAACAATACCCATTAGTTAAAATAAAACAATTTTCTAAATCTCATGATAGATTTATTATAATTGATAATCAAATAGTTTATCATTTTGGAGCATCACTAAAAGATTTGGGCAAAAAATGGTTTGCTTTTTCAAAATTTGATAAAACTGCTTTTGAATTAATTGAAAAAATAAAATATTATAAATAAATTATCATTGAAAAAATCAAAATTATTTATTCAATCAAAAGAAAAATATATAAATAGTTAATGACTATATTCTATTGTTAATTATGGATAAGAAATGGCGAAATCTTCTAATTGTTATTGGATTAATCGTTTTAGCTTGTTTAATTTATGTTTTTTTAACAAATAATTCATTGACAGTTTCTAATAAAGAAGTCAAAGAATTAAATGACTTTAACTCAATTGATATTTACTCAATGGATAATTCCAATTTAAACTCTGTAAAAAATAAATTTAATTCAATTAATTTATCTGATAAAAATGAACAAGTAAAAGAAATAGTAAAAAATTATGTTTCATATATTGAAATAACTGAAGAAAAAAATGAACTAATTTCTTTATTAGAAGAATCTAATGAAAAAGAACTTTGTGAATCGGTAAAAGATTATGATAAAATTAAATTAAAATATGATAACCTAATTAATGATATTAATAATCTTGGATTATCAATTAGTAACTATTTTGACAAATATCCAAATTCTTCAATTGAAATGACAAATACTTATTTAGTGGTTAGTAAATTCAAATATGTTTATTTTGATGATTATATGGGAATTTATTTACTTGCAAAACAAGAGTGTGATGTAAATGAATAGTAAATATTTAGCTTTATTATTTATATTTTCTATTTTACTGATTAATGTCTTTGCAGTTTCTGATGAGAATTTACAAAAATATGGTGGAAATCTAATTTCTTTTGAAGAACATGGTTCTTGGCAAATGATCTATACTGAGAAAATGAAAACTGCTCTGCTTGAAAAAGATGATGGTGGTAGTTGGTTAGCTACTGAGGTTTTTGATGGAACAAAAAAAATAAATGATAAATCTACTTCTCCAATGGATATAACTTTGGATATTAGCAGTGATTCTGAAAATTGGGTTATTTTTCACCATTATTTAGTTGGTGGGATACATAATTCTTGGAAAGTTCAAGTAAAAAAATCGGCTGGTGATTCAAGTAAACAAAATATCCTAATTTATAAAAATAACTCAGAAACGCCTTGTTTTCAAACAACAACTGATCTTAAATCAATTTCAAATAACAAAATTGATGCCCCTAAATGTGGAGTATTTGTTAATATGGATTATGAAACAATATTTTCATTAAATTTTGAAACAGATGTGGATATAAGAGGATTTGGAATTTTAGAGGCAGAATATAACCGGATTTTAAATGAAGCAAAAAAAACAACAACTGATGAGTTAATTGCTCACTTAACTGACTTAACTTCTGATATGACTACTGCTTCAAATAATGGTATAAGAATAATAGATTTAACTTTGCCAAATAATTTTTTTAAAGTAACAACAGGAGATAGTAAAAAGTTTTATTTATCTCGTGAACCTTTTGAACTGGTAAAAAATGGTTTTGGAGCAAATAATCTTGTTGTAGCGGACAATGGTAATATAAAATATGTTTTCTTAATGGTTGGAAAAGGTGGATTTACTTCAGACTCTTATGATTTATATGTGCCTAATCAAGAAATGCTAGCTAATTCAATTAGTTCATATAATGATTTGATTGAATTAATTGATGCACAAAAATTTACAAAATCAAGTGGTAAAAAGGTAGATGATTGGGTTGATTTTTTTAATATTTTTAGCGTAACGACTGAAGTTGCATCTTATGCATCTACTCTTTATTCGGGCGGTGCAACAACTGCTTCCACTGGTGGAACTAAGGCAGCTGCAAAATTATTTACAAACTATTCAAAGGTTTCTATTCCAACTGGGATAACAACTACAACAAAACCAATTTTGAAATATTTGCCTAAAAGTATTTCTGTAAAAACACCTTTGCCAAAATTATTTACAAATGATTCAAAGGCAAGTATTATTAACACAATTAAAACTTCTACTTATCTCAAGGATATTAGTGGTGCAGCATCTGTTCCTGCAGCACTTAATGTAGTTAAAACTTCTTCTATTGGGGTTGATACTCTTAAGGATATTGTTGCAAAAAATTTTGTCATAAAGGCTGCTGAAAAAGCTGCTTTGAAAAGTGGGGCAACTAAGAAAACTGTTAAAGCTGCGACAGAAAAAGCCCTAGATTATGTTGCAGCATATTCTGTTAAAGAAAGTGGGGTTAGAACGATTGCTGCTACAACCTCAGCTATTGCTGGAAATGTGTTAATTGGTGGGGCAAATGACATTATTTATGGTGATGACCAATCTGATTATTCAGTTATTTCTAATATCAATTTAGATACTTTAAAATCTAGTAGTAGTGATTTAACTAGTGGTGAAGCTCTTACTTCTGTAGGAGTTTCTGCTGGAGTTGCTGGAGTAACAACTGGTGTTTTAGCTGTTGTTGCAGGAGCAAGTCTTACTGCTGCAGCAGCTACTGGTGGAGCAGTTGTTTTAGGGGTTCTTGCGGTTGGTGCTTTGGCTGCTGTTCCAATTTATTATTATGCTGACTCCTCAATAATGGAATATGATTTAGGTGGTGAAGAAAAACTTCTTGTAACTTACAACACTAATAACGGTTGGTGGCCGGGATTATCTGATGAAACATTAGAACAATTAGTTGTTGTAGATAGCAGTAAAATGTATGATGATTTTGATTTTGACACTGCTTTATATTCAACAGGTTATGTAATCTTTGAATTAGATGATTCTTCAATAAAGGGTGTTAAATATAATGATACTTCAAATTGGGATTTAGACAAATATTTTAATAAGGATATTATTAAACAAGAATTTTTTATTAATGATTCTACTGTTTCTGATAACCTTGTTGCAAGTAATAATAATGATTCATTAAAGGATTCATTAATTATAATAGGACAAGATAGTAAAAAATATTTAGTCATTAACAATCTTCCAATTACTTATGGGGGTGGATATAAAGTTATTCAAAAATTAACTTATAATAATCAGTTTGCTGAAGGTGAATTTATTATTACTGATCCAGTAAATAATATAACTCCGGGTAAATGTTTGGCTAATATGAGTATTGATATTCAGAAAGGAATCTGTGTTGAAACTAATAGTTAATTTTATATATTAATTAATGGTTATTTATGTGATGATTATGAAAAAATTAGTTTGTTTAATTTGTTTAATTTGCTTGATTTCTTTTTCTTTTGCTGCAATTGGAACATTTACTCCAGCAGCTATTCCTACTGGTGGTTCTACTTCATCAAACCCTACAACTACTTCTGTAGTTGTTTCGTCATCATCATCTTCAATTCTTTTTTTATTTAATGTTTTACATAAAAATTTGATTAAATCAAGTTTTGCTGAAGTTAAAGTTTTATCTAATGTTGAAAATCCATCTATTCCTTCTTCTTCTGTTCCAGCTGTCGATAATTCAGCCAATGGTGTTTATACAGTTAAATGGGTAAATTTATCTAAAAATGATGTTTTAAATACAATTTATTTTGATCAAGTTTCTTGTGGTGGTGCGAACCATGAATTAAAAATTAATTTTTTAGCTGGTACTGATAGTAAACTTAATACAGTTAGAGTTTTTGATGGGTCAAATAATGAAATAAATTGTGCGCAAGGTTTATGGGCGACATTAGCTAATTCATGGTCAATTTTTTCAGGTAATTTTAAAGGTATGGTTATAAGTAGTGCAGATTCTGTGGATTCTTGTGGAGAATATGTTTGTACAAAACCTTATGCGGATGTTAAATTAATTCAAGATGGACAAAATTATACTCTTGAAATTTCTAGTCCAATAATACCTGAAAAGTGTAATGGTTTAACATTTAATCAATCAAATGCTTCAACTAATATTTTGCATGCTCAATGTAATTAATTTTTCTAATTTTTAACTAATTCACTTGTTCCAGTTAAATCATTACATTTATAAACTTTTTCTGTCTAATAATATATTACACTTTGCATAGTTACAAAGTGAAAAGCTTGGTGAGTGTAATGAGAAAATTGATTATATTCTTGGTTATCGCAATTCTGGCACTAAATGCATCAGCATTTTCAGTAGATCACTTAACTGAATTTAATCTAACTAACAAATCAAATGACTTCTACATCACAGTAAAAAACCCTAGTGAAGAACCATTAAACCTAAGTGTTAATCTATTTGCACCATCGAAAGTAACAATAAATGCACCAACATATATTTCAAAATTTAGTCAAACAAACATAAAAATAACAATAGAAAATAATTCAAACAATTATATTGAACAATCATCAAAACTAGAAGTAATAGCAGGAAATAACTATTACACAAAAGACGTTTTACTAAAATACTATGAAGTTAGTCAAGATTCCAATCAATCAAGTCAAGCATTATTTTCATTAAGTGAATTAAGTAAAAATCCAATTGAAATTTTTATCTTTATTATTCTTGCAATAATTGCAACATTATTATTTGTTAAATTAATCAATAAATTAAATTAAATTTTGGGGGAAGGATCATGAAAAGAATGTTGTTCATAATATTAGGTATAATTTTTCTATTAATTTCAATGACATTTGCAAATGCACAAACATTTAATTTTAACTGTCAAAATACTTTCTCTTGTTCAATAAAAGATTATTGTTCGAATGTCTCAAATGCAATCCCTGCTCTATTAGTTGGGGGTGGGGGAGCATATAATGAATCAACAGGTCAAGCCTTACCAACAACTTACACTTTCTCATCAAACACAACCGGTGAAAATACTTGCACAGTAAAAGTAAATTCAACAGCATACTTTAATCAATCTCAAACAGACGAAACATCCTCAATCTATATAAACGACCAATTAATTGGAAAAACAATAGACAATTACTGTAATGGTCCAGAATCAACATCATGTGTATATTGTGGTAACAACATTCAATCAATCTTCACAGGAACAATCAACTTAAACCAAACAAATACACTAAGAATAGAAGGCCACCAAAGTCATGGTGTAATTTCAGTAGATTTAGACTGCTTATCAAACAACAACTGTGAAAGTAATATCGCTCCCGCAATTAAAACAATTCCAAACCAAACCATGAGATATTCATCAAGTTTACAAATAGACTTGTGGGATTATGTATCTAGTGCAACCCAAAGATTATCTGACTTAAATTTATCAATATCACAAAACAATCAAATCGCAAATTGTTCTCTAACAGACAACCGTTACATTAACTGCACTTCATCAACAAATTTAGGTCAAACACAATTAACAGTTACTGCAAGAGACAATTGTAATCTCTCAACTTCAAAAACATTCCAAATAAATGTAACTAACCAAACACCGCTACTAAACGTAGCAGATCAATCAAAAAATTGTTCATCAAACTTAACAAATTTTATAAACTTAACAAACTATTCAGTGGATGAAGAATTATCAAAATTAACTTACACTATTTTATCAGAGTCAAACACAAATCTATTGTCTTGCCAAATAAACAATAATTATTTAACTTGTGATATTAATTCATGCTCATCATCTTATTCAGATTTAGTTATTAGAGTAACTGATGTTTTAGGCGCATCTTCAACAGACAATATAAGAATAACTTTAAATCAAACAGGCCCAGCATGGAAATCAATTCCAACAAAATGTTTATCAAACAGTGAATCACAAATCTATGATTTAAGAAACTATGTAACTTATCCAACATCAAACACTGATAAAAACAACATAACATTTTCTGTGTCAAATCAATCAAACATCGCGACTGCAAACTGTTACCTAGAAAACAACTATTACTTATCATGTAATCAAGTTTCAAACACTCAAAATGAATCAACACTTACATTAAATGCAACATTTAACAATGCCTCATCAAGTACAACTCTTCTAATCAAATCACAATGCACATCAAACAATGAAGTAACAATAACAAGTGATATAAGTAATATTTGTCTTGAATCATGCACATCAAAAACTCAATTAATTTCAGTAAAAAATCCTACAGCAGAAAAACAATGCTTTAACTTTGAATTAGAAAAATTATCTGGTGGATACTTAGATGTATCTTTATCACGAAATGAATTCTGTTTAAATAGTAAAGAATCAACAACAATTAGTCTATCATCAAATTCATGTACAACAGATTCAGATTATTATAAATTACGATTAACAGATCAAATAAGTAAAAAATATTTAGATTTCACCTACTCAATTGGAGAAAGATGTTCTTCATCTTATGGTGAATTTAAAATAAATTCATATAATCCACAAGTTTGTCAAGGTAAATCGGCAACTTATGAAATTGATGTTTCAAATTATTCAAATCAATCAAAAACAATTAATTTAATGGCAGAAAATTCATTCTTATTGCCATATTTTTCTACAAACAATCTAACTTTATTGGCTGGTCAAACAAAAACAGTTAAACTAAATGTAAATGCAACTAATGCTAGTTTAGGTTACAAATCAATCCAATTATCAGGTACTGCAAGTAATTATAATTTAGAAAAATTAATGACTTTTGAAGTAGTTGACTGTAGTGAAATAAGTGAAAGAAATATTATCCTTTCAAGTGCAGACTCATGTTTTGATGTATCAAGAGGACAAAATTTTACTGGCTCATTCACAGTAAAAAGACAATCAAATGGAACAGGATGTGAATGTTCATTAAATAACAAAATGGGCGTAGAATTATTTTCACCAGATTCATCAGCTTTATTAGGATACACATCTATTGACCTAAAATGTAGTGAAGAAAAAATCATTCCATTCTCAATAACCATTCCATCAGACTTACATTCAGGTGTAAATTTTATAACATTTGCGGGTAAAGAAAAATTGCAAGGTGTATTTGATGATGAACTTGGAACAATTGATGACTTAAAATTTTGTATAAATGTAAGAGGGGATTATTCTTCAAGACTATTAATCAAATCAACACAAATAGACATTCCCTATTGTTCATCAAAATTATTTGAAGTAGAAATAATAAACGATGGGGATTTTGAACAAACATTTAATTTAAATGAATTATCAAAACCAATTGGCACAGAAGTAATCTTTTCAGAAAACACAATAACTGTTCCAAAAAAATCTTCAAAATCATTCTATGTCTCAATATCAACAAATCCTTCATCATTAATTGCAAATAATCAATCAGTAAAATTCACAGCAACTCCAGAAAACTATTATACTGAATATGGATCAAACTCTTCAAATTCACAATCAGTTTTAACAGGAGAAATTTTCTTTAACATAACAGACAAAATAACATTATCTGACTTAGAAATAGTAAGTTATTCAAATAAAGTGAATTTACCAAAAGGTGCAAATACAGAATACACAGTTGTTATAAAAAATAATTCATCTACTGGAAAATATAATCTATCAATCACTTTAGATCAAAACTTACCAAAAGGGATAACTTTTGAATCAAAATCAATTGATAGACTTAATGCAGGTGAACAAATAACATTAACTGGAAAAATATATTCCTCAATTGATTCAGACATAAATATCGGTCAAGAATTATCAAATAACCTAGTAATAAATCAAGGTTCATTTATAATTAATAGAGTTCCAATAACTATCAAAATAACAGAAAATAATGAATCTGGAGCGATTTTTGCAGGATTATTTAACATGTTTACAAATGCCCCTTTATTAGGCTTTGTTTTAGTTGGCTTTTTATTGGTTATGGTGGCTATAATTATTTTAGTACCTGACACAAAAAACTATAAAGAACCGTGGATGGGAGTGGATTAGAATATGGCTAAGAAAATAAATAAAAAAATAAAAAAATCAAATAAAAATTCAAAAAAATCAAATAAACAATCAATAAAAGTGGAAAACAAAAAATCAAATAAAGAATCAAAAAAAGAATCAAAACCAAAATCATTAATTGACAAAATAAAATCATTTTTAATGATTTCTTTAATATTATTATCAATTACTCTATTGTTACCCTCTGCTTTTGCAGTATCTATAAATGGAAATTCAACTCTGGCAATGTGTCAATGTGAAACAGTAAGAGAAACTTATCAAGTTTGTTCAGGCTCAAATTCTGGGACTTATTCTCTTTCCTTAAGTGACAATGGTGCAAAATGGGCATCAATTGCTCCGCAAGTTTTAACACTTAATTCTAATGAATGTAAAGATGTTTATTTTTTTGTAACTCCTGAATGTTATGCAAATTCTGGAACATATTATGCTGATTTAAAAGTAACTGGACCAGCATCAACTTCAAAATTAATCACACTAAATGTTGATGAATGCCATAACTTTGAATTTAACATTACTCCAAAAAACAATATTTCAGGACCATGTGAAGAAAACTATTATCAAATTTCAGTAAAAAACACTGGTGAATTTGTAAGTGAATATTTATTAGTTTTAGAAGGATTACCATCATCATGGGTAAATTATCCAAAAACATCATTTGTTCTAAACCCAAATGAAGACATAACTTCAATGCTTGTTGTAAAATCAGAATGTAATACATCAAAAGGTTACTATCCTTTCACTTTACAAGCAAAAAACACAAAGAAAAACGATTCACAAACAATTGATTTAAATCAACAAATAATTGATTACAAACCATTTGTAACAACTGTTCAAAATTCAATAAAATCATGTGTTGAAAAAAATGAAGAATTTTCATTTTCATTAGAAAATGTTTCAACAAAAACAGATGAATTCAACATTTCAATTTTAGGTCCAGAATTTATAACTGTTGACAAAACACAATTTACTCTTACACCAAATGCAAAAGAAAATTTAATTTTAAAATTAACAAATCCCTTACCACACGCTTCATCAATCTCTCTTGCAATAACATCAAAAAATTATGCAAAAACATATTATATTCCAATCAACTTAACAATTGAAGACTGTACAAACTTTTCTTTATCAAAAGAAACAACACAAACAGAATATTGTTTTGGTAAAATAGAACAAAAATTTAAATTAAAAAACACAGGAACACAATTATCTTCAATTAATTTATCAATTGAAGGAATAGATTCTACATCAACAAGTATAGTTTTAAATCCAAATGAAGAATCAATTGAAACACTTTATTTTGATTCAAACACAATTGGAACAAAAAATATTAAAGTTTTAGCAACTTCTGCAAATGAAGTAAAAACTTTAGAATATACTCTTGATGTTCAAAACTGTTATGATTCAGATTTAGTTATTACTGATATCAACGCTTGTCCATCAACAACTGTAACAAAACAAATTTTATTAAAAAATTCAGGTTCAAAATCTCAACAATTTGAATTATCCTCAACATCAAATTTTATAACATTTAAAGAAACTAATGTTTTAGTTGATGCATATTCATCAAAAACAGTTGACTTCATTGTTAATGTGCCAACATATTTTACATCAGCATATCAAATAAAAGCAACTTCAGATGAAACTGTAATTGAAAGAACAGCAAACTTAACACAATTAACAAACGATGTGTGTTATGACTACTCTTTAAATTATTCAAACGAAACAATGGATGCAAATTGTTGTGCAGGACATTTACTAACAGTATATGTAAGAAATGATAGTCAATTTGACCAAACATATACAATCCAAAAATTAGCTCCGCCATGGACAACAACAAATGTTGATTCAATAAAAGTAAACGCAAATGATTATGGCACAGTATATGTCTACTTTGCTCCTCCAGCAGGATCAAGTGGATTAACTCCAGCAAAAATCCAATTTACAAATGAATCAGGAATTGTAAAATATGTTGATTTAAATGTAAATGTATTTGGAGAAGGATGCGGTGCTGACCTAGCAGTAAGTCTAAATGTTGATAATAATGTATCTAGTGAAAAAGAATACAGACGAATAGAATATGTTGTTGATTTCAAAGTAACAAATGATTCAAATATTGGATTCAATGTATTTGATATGAATTTAAACAAAATAAATGCAGACATAAATATAATTGATGGTTATATTATAGGTTTAGCTGATCAAAATATTGATGTAAATGTATTCTATAAGTTATTCAAAGTAAATTTTGACTTTGAAAAAGGAATTTATTTGTCACCAAACCAAAATTTCATTGCAAGAATGACAATATCAGTTCCAGAAAACACAGTTTCAAAATTAGACGATGTTAATATAATTGTAAATATATTAACTTCAGCAGGAACAATAACAAAAAATCAATCAGTAAAACTATCAAATACAAAATCAAACTTAATTGATGATTCAAGTATGGTTGGATTATTTGGTGGATTTGCTGCACCATTAATCGGAGTATTATTCCTAATCTTAGTATTAGTTGGAATAATTTTCTTTGTAACAAAAAATAAACAATCTGGTGATGATGACTCAAAACCAAAACGATTAAAGAAAAAATAATTAAATAATTAAATAAAAATTACTTGACTTTTTAGTCAAATAATTTTTTTCTTTTTTTGATAAATTTATATTTCTTTTTATTATATATTTAATAACAATTAAAATAAAAAATGTGATTAAAATGGGCCAAGATGAAGTTGAACTAGTAAAAGATTTTATTAAACTAAATAAACTAAAATCAGAAATCATTGAATTTGATAAAATTTACTCAATTCAAAGAATATTAAAATCAAACATGTTGCCCGAGAAAAAAATAGTTAAATTAAAAATATATGAAAATGAATTTGATGCAGTTTTTATTGTTGTAACACCAATTGAAAAAGAAATAAGTGAATCATCAATAAAAGAGGGTATTGAATCAGAAGAAATACATTTACTTGATGACAATTCAAGTCTTGATATTACTGGTTTTGAAAAAGATTATTTGCCACTTTTTGCAATATATAGTATTGATTTTTACATTGACGAATCACTTAAAGATTTAGATGAACTTTATTGTCAAATAGGTGAAAAAACATTCTTAAAAGCAAAAATGAGCGAAGTAATCGAATACAATTATGATTTAACTTTTATAAATTTTGATAAATTCATTTAATTTTAATTATTTTTTATCTAAACAAAATTTGATGTATTAATCTAAAATTCTTTTATTAATTTTATCATGCGATTTTAATTAAATTTATTTATTCAAGAATATCTTTTAACTTTTCAATAAAAAATCTAACTTCATCTTCTGTGTTATACAAGTAAAAACTAGCTCTTGCAAGACCTTCTTTATTCAAACTAGAAACTAAAGGTTCTGCACAATGCATTCCACTTCTTATTGCAATTCCTTGATCATTCAATAATGTTGCAAGATCATGACAATTAAGTTTACTATCAAATAAAATAATTCCCCCATGATTATCATTTTTAGGCCCATAAATTTTTATTCCATTTTTTCCATCAAGCTCATCTATACAAAGTTTAACAAGTTTTTTTTCATGAGCTTCAATATTTTCAAGACCTATTTTTTCTAAATATTTAATTGCTGCATTTATTCCATAAGCACTAGCTATGTGTGGTGTTCCAGCTTCAAACTTATAAGGCAATTTATTCCACTCACTAGAATGTAAAGCCACTTGTGAAATCATGTCTCCGCCAAAAAGAAAAGGTTCGTTTTTTTCTAAAAATTCTTTTTTAGCAATCAAAAAACCTATTCCTGTAGGCATAAGCATTTTATGTCCAGAAAAAACTATATAATCAATATTTAATTTTTTAAAATCAATTTTTTTATGTGGTGCCGTCTGACAACCATCAATTCCAAAAATTGCAGTTTTATTTTCTTCTCTTAATATTTTACCAAGTCTAACAATATCATTTTGTGTTGCAATTGTATTACTTGCTCCACTTATACTAACTAATTTTGCTCCTTTGACTTTTTTTCTAAAATCTTCTTCATCAATCTCATAATTTTTATTAATATTAACAAACTCTAAATTTACTAATCCTTTCTTTTCAAGATATTGCCAAGGGATAATATTACTGTGATGTTCCATAATTGTAGTAACAATCTTATCTCCTTTTTTAAAAAAATTACTATTAAGTAAAGAATACATTATAAGATTAATCGATTCAGTTGCATTCTTTGTAAAAATTACTTCTTCTTCACTCGCATTTACAAATTTAGCAATATTTTTATGTGCCAATTCATATTCTTCACTTGCTTCTTGACTTAAAGTATGTACCCCTCTATGAATATTTGCAGTATGCTCTGTATAGTAACTTGTAATTGCATCAATTACGCTTTTAGGTTTTAAAGAAGTTGCAGCATTATCTAAATAAACTAAATCTTTTCCTTCAATTTTTCTATTAAGTACTAGAAAATCTTCTCTAATCTTATTTACATTCATAAAAATCAATTCTATTTTTTATAATTTTATTTTTTATAAATTTATTTTTTATTTAACAATATATACTATAATAATTTAACCATAAAAGCACTTTTAATTCTTTTCTATACTAAAATAATTATGCTTTTTGACTTACATTTACATTCCAGGTATAGTGTGGATGCCCTAACTAAACCAGAAACAATTGTAAAAATAATGAAAAAGAATAAATTTGGATTTTCTTTAACTGACCACAATAATGTGGATGCTTATACAAAAGGAAAAATAACACAATTGGCAAAAAAAGAAGGAGTTTTTTTAATTCCTGGTGAAGAAATAAAAGTATTGGAGAACACTAGCTCTGATGCAAAATGTGTTGGTGAAGTAATTGGCTATTTTTTACAAAAAGAAATTAAACCTTCAACATTTGAATCTATTTTTGATCAAATAAAAGAACAAGATGCACTCTTGTCTTGCCCACACCCATTTGATTGGCCAAGAAAAAATTTTAAAGAATTTCCAAGTCTTTGGAAAAAATTTGATGCAATGGAAGTGTATAATGCAAGAGCATATTATCAAGGATTAAATAAAAAATCGGTAGACTTTTTTGAAACTGTTGCAAAAGGAAAAATTGCCCCACTTGCAAATAGTGATGCACACACCCCTGAAGAATTAGGTAATGGGTTAACAGAAATCGATGCAGAAAATGAAACAGAATTTAGAAAAGCAATTAAAAAAAGACAAACTATTCCAATACCTATGGGAAAAGCAAATCTTTGGCATCATTTCCAAACACAAATGGCTAGAAAACACTGGATGAAAGAACGATAATTTTTTAGAAAAAATTATTTTTAAAAATCAATTTTTATTTTCTTATTTTTTATAAAATGTTTACTTTAAAAATATTTATTCACTGTTTTTATTATGAGTTTTATTAATTTAAAATTACTTTTTGTTACATTTTTATTAATTTGTTTTTTATCTTTTTCTTTTTCAATTTCAATTAATGAAATGAATGAAAATCAACTAAACATGTTTAATCAAATAAATGAAAAAATTACTAATATTAATACTCTATTAAATAATAAAAATAATAATCTGAATACAACTAATTTAATTTCACAAATTGATTCAACTGATAAATTCTCAACTGGCGAATTTTTAGTTTCATCAAACTCTTATTCTTCACAATTAAACAGTTCAATCGATTCAATCACTTTTTATGTGTCAGGAGATTTTGATGAACTTTCAAATAAAATTAATTCAATTCAAAATGCCTCAATAAATAAAATTATTGTTTCAAATTCAAAAAAAGACTTATTAAATAATTTACCTTTAAATTTTTATCAAGTTAATTTGCCTCTGTCTAGTTCATTAAATTTTATTTTATCAAACGAAGTAAAAAGTTTTTCATATGTTGAATTTAAAACACTTCTAACTTATTTGAATCCATCAGTTAACGCGCCAGAATTTTATTTGGTTGCTGACTCAAATGGTTATTCATCAAAAATTTGTATAAATGATAGTGGGGTAAGAACAACTCATCTTTTTTTTAATTTTCCATTTAAGGTTTTATCTTCAATTAATTGTACACATGCTTTAACAACTGATTATGGGGATGTAGATTTTCATGGTCATGGTACACATGTTGCAGGAATTGCATTATCTGCATATTCGCCATATTTTGGTGTTGCAAAAGGGGCAAAATTAATTCCAGCTTCAGTTGGAACTGGCTTTCAATGTGCCATCAATAATTTAGATGCTTGTAATTCAAACGATGCTGATGTAATAAACAACTCTTGGGGATCAACAAATAAAAATTGTTTTGAGTGGATTAATAATTATTCTACTTATGTTCAAGGAGAAAGTATTGCTAATGGTCAATCAGCAGACACAATAAATGCTGATTTTTACACATATTTTAATGAAGTTCCAACAATTTTTGCAGCAGGAAATTCTAATGGGGATTGTTCTTTTCCATATTTAGATTCAAATCAACTTGTAACACCATCAGATGCATATAATGTAATATCCGTGGCATCAATTTCAATGAATGGCGATATAAACCGATTAAATGATACAATTTCTTCTTTTTCAAGTCGTGGTCCAACTTTTGATGGAAGAAAAAAACCTGATGTCTCTGCACCCGGAGACAATAACGCTACACAAGGAATTATTTCTGCAAGTCAAGTTTCGGATACTTTGGGAGCGGATATGGCAGGAACAAGTATGGCCGCTCCAGCAGTCACAGGGGCAATTGCATTAATTAAAGATAAATTTAATACAACTCATTTAGAATCAAAAGCACTTTTATTAAATTCTGCACAAGACATCAATTCAATAGGTTGGGATAAATATTCAGGTTGGGGATATTTAGATTTAAATAAAGCAGTCTATGAAGGAGAATATACAGAATATGTTACAATTTCAAATAATTCATCAAAAGCTTATTTTGCTTATTTAGATGCAAACCAAAAAGTTACAATTACTTGGGATAGGGGTTTTTATAATTGTGGTTCAAATAGCTGTGTTTCAAAACTTTCAGATTTAAACTTATATTTATTTGATTCAAATAATCAATTAGTTTCTTCATCAACATCATTAATCGACAATGTTGAACAAGTAGTTGCCCCAATTGATGGAAATTATATAATAAAAATCATAACTCAATCAAATGACTTTAATACAATTTATCCAACCATTGAATTTGTTGGTCTTGCTGCATCTAATCAAATTCAAACAATTGCTCCCATCACACGTTCATCAAATTTTGATACTGATTGGAATAACCAAAATCAATTAGTTGTTTTAGACTGTAACTATTTACCTTATTCATCATGTAAATCAATTTCATACAAATTAAATGATTATGATTGGAACACAATTAATAATTCAAATTTTGTAACTGATACTAATTCAATCCAAATTGAAATTTTGGCTGATGCTAATAATCAATTACAATTTTATTCTACTGATGATTATGCAACAAATGAACAAGCTAAAATGATATTTATTCCAATAGATAATTCGCCGCCAATAATCACACAAATAATTAATCCTGGCCAAAACAAAATTAATCACGATTTTAATATACTTTTTGCAGTTGATTTCAATAATTCAGGAATTTTAGATGCAAATTATCTGATTGATAATAATTTATCTAAAATGTTAGTTGATTTAAATAATAATCAATATATTCAAATAAATGTGTTGAATTATTTAGATGCAAATTATCGTCTTGATTATAATTTCTATGACCAGGCAACTAATCAATCAAATGGAACAATATATTTTACAATCGACAAAACAAAACCAAGCATAGACATAAATAAATTTAATCCATTAAACACAATAGTGTCTGACATTAATGCAGTGTTTGATATTAATTCAAATGAAAAAGCAACATGTAAATATTCAGTTAATCAAGATTTAAATTTTTATGAAATGTCTTCACTTGAATATCTCGTTGATTCAAATCAAGATAATAATTATTCAATAACTATTTATGATTTAAATTCTTTAACAGATTATAATCTATTTATTTCATGCATTGATGATGCAAACAATATAAATGAAGATTTAAATTTTTCATTCACAACTTTATCTAATTTAACTCTGGTAAATATTTCTTTATCAAATGCTTCAGTTACTACTAATTCTGCAGCATTAAATTTAACTATAAACAAATATGTGAATTGTAAAAAAAGTTTTACTGATTTAAATTATGATGAAATTATTGATGATTCAAATTTTTATTTATCGACAACAAATGGAATAGGTACAAAAACTATTGATTTAACAGCTCTTTCACCAAATACTGATTACAATTTACATCTTGCATGTATGGATTTAGATGGAAATTATGGATCAACTTTTAAATCATTTAAAACAAATGCTTTAACATCTATTGGATCAGATAGTGGGTCTACTGGTGGAAGTGGGGGTGCGGAGGCAGTAGTGGATCAAGACCAAACAGTTTAACGGACATAAATATAGAAAAAGCAAATCAAATTGAAGAATTATTTACTGTTCAAGAAGAAATCAAAACTAATTTTGATGAAAATTTATTTTCTAATTTAACAAAAAAAGAAAAATTCTTAATCGAAAATAATTTATCATTTAATCGAAAATTAACAAACGAATTAATCTATGATTCAAATGGTTTACCAAAAGCAAGAACAAAATTTTCTATATTTTTAAACAATTTATCTGATTTAAATTATTTAAAAATAATCGAAACAATTCCAAAATCAATTGCCTTAGATGCGAATGAAATTTATTCTGAATTTGAATTTAATATAATTGAAAGAGATCCAGTGATTGAATTTGTTATACATAATGATGATGAAATTACATATTATATTGATAAAAATATTCCATCAAATAAACTTAATGATTTTAATGAAATAACAATTTCAGAAATTAAATTTAAACAAACAGATTTAAATTTACCTGATGAAAATATAACTAATAAATTTTTTAATGATTCTAATAATCAAAAAGAAAACCAATTTATTCAAAGTTTTAATTTTAATTATATTTTAATCATAATCATAATTTTATCAATCATGATAATTTTACTATTCATTAAATTAAATAAAAATAAATTGGTTAAATCTAATTAATTATATTTTAAATTTAATTAATTGTCTAGATTTAATTAACCAATATATTTATATGATTAAATCTAATTATTTTATTATGCTTTCAAAATTAAGGCCACATATTAAATTAATTCAATACTTTCTTTCTTGGCCATTTATTAAATTAAAAATTTCGCCAAACTTGATTTCAATTTCGGGGTTATTTTTTGCTTTAATTGGAGCATATTTTGTCTATCAACAAAATTTTTTATTAGCATTTTTATTTTTTTTAATTGCGCCCACAATGGATTTAATTGATGGTACTGTTGCAAGAGCATTAAATAAAGTATCTAATTGGGGCAATTATTTTGAAACAATGATTGATAAATTTGTAGATTTCATTATGATTGGTTCTTTTGTTTTTATTCCCGGACTTGAAATTCCATCTATTCTTGCACTTGGATTTTCAATGCTTTCAAGTTATGCAAAGCCAAGAGTAGCATTAATTATAATTGCTGATAATCATGATTGGCCAGCAATCGGTGAACATGCAGATAAATTAATTATTGTATTTATTGGATTATTACTTGCCTTTTTTGGTTATAATTATTTAAATTTTGCACTTTATTTAATTGCTCTAATTTCTTTGATTGGAACAATTCAACGAATAATTTACGCAAAAAAATTAATTAAAACTGCTGAAAAAAAAGGTACGCTTTTACCATACATAAAAAATAAAAAAGAAAGATAATATATTAAAAAAATAGTGTATTAAACAACTATAATTTATTTAATTTATTATTTTAATCTAATTTTGTAATAAATTTAAATAACTTTTGAATTCTAATTTATTTGGTGATTTTATGGTAACATTCGCAGAATGGCAAAATTTAGATTTAAGAGTTGGTTTGATTGAAAAAGTTGAAGAAATTCCACTTAAAGACAAAATTTACAAACTAACTGTTAATTTTGGAACTGAAATTAAAACTGTAATATCTGGAATAAAACCATATTATCAAATCAATGAGCTTGAAGGAAAAAAAGTTGCATTTGTTTATAATCTTGATCCTGCAAAAATAGCTGGTTTTGAAAGTCAAGCAATGATTCTTGGTGCAATGAACCAAGAAGATAAATACAAATTAATATTCGTTGATGATTCAATTAAAGAAGGTACAAAATTAAATTAATTAAATTTTTTTCTATTAATTTTTTGTTTCTACTTTTTAATTTTAAATCAAACCAAGTAAAAAAGGAACTGCAACAAATGTTCCAATAGTAGAACCTAAATTTACAAAAGCAGTTACTATTAAAATGTGTGTAACTCGATTTTTATAGTATCCACTTATTCCTTTTATTTGTGACATTTCTTCAAAATCCATTACTCTTGGTGGATAGAATTTTCCTTCAACTATCGCTGCAACCCATCCTGCTGCAATAGCCGGGTGTAACGAAGTTAAAGGTGCAGCAAGACCAGCAACTATGATTGTAATTATATGTGCTCTTGCAAGTATTGCTCCAATACTTGCACAAATCATATTTGCAATTGCCCAAATAATTAAGGCATTAAATGTTTGATTTAATCCTTGTGTTGCAGTTAAATAAATTAATAATATAACAAACAGTAAAGGTATCAAATATTTTATAATTCCTAAATAATTATTCTTTTTTGGAATAACATTTAATTTTGCCAAGTTAACATGTTTTTTTTCATTAATTATTTTTTCAATTCCTTCTAAATGTCCAGCTCCAACAACAGCAACAATCTTTTTTCCAGGGCTAATTTTTATCATTTGTGCAATATATGCATCTCTTTCATCAACTAAAACCTCTTTTATTGAAGGCATTTTTTTCCCAAGTTCTTTCATTAATTTATTTATCAAATCTTGATCCTTTAAATCTTCAATTGAACTAATATTCAAATTTATTTTTTCTCCAACCCCAAACATTGCCCCGACTAATGAAACTCCAATCCAAATTTTTTCTTTTAAAGTCATTTTTTTAATTGCTCTTTTAAGTGTTATTGAAATATTTCTATCAAGCAAATGAATTGGTTTTTTATTTTCATTAGCTACTTTTATCGCAACAAGCATTTCTGAACCAGGTTTAATTCCAACTTCATCACCAAGTTGTTTTTGAACATTCGATAATACAGTGTTTAATAAAAATAAATAAGTTCTTCCAGTTTTTACAATCTCAATAATATTTGTTTCTTGCCATTTTTTTCCAGATAACAATTGTTCAATTCTTTGTTCATCAAGTTCTACTCCAACAACATCAGGTTGTTCTAAATTAATAGTCTCCTTAACTAACTCCATTGATTCTTTAGAAATATGTGCAGTTCCAACAAGAATAATTTCTTTATCTTCATATTTTATTCGTTTAATCATTTCTATAAAATTAGCAATTATCTATTTATAAGTATTTTGATACATTTTTTGGTAAATATTATCGACTATGCATAAATTAGACGTTGTGGATCAAATTCATACTAGTGATTGATGCAATTAAGTTTTGACTAATTTGTCACAAATTAAGTATAAATTTAGTTTATCTATTTAAATTCCAAATTTGTAAAATTTTAAATTTTAATTAAATTTAAAAACTTCTATGCTGTTATTAATTTATGAATTCAAAGATTTTTTTAGTATTAATTAGTTTAGTGTGTTTATTTTCAATAGCTAATGCGATAAGTGTTAGTGTTACTAATCCAATTGTCCAAGGAACTAATTGGACTATTGAGGCAAGTTTTTCAAATTTATCAAACACTGAAAGTTCAAGATTATTTATTGATAATGAAGAAATATTTGTTATTACAAAAGTTTCAAATTTGGTTTTAGCTGAATCAAGTTCTTCAAAAGTAATTGATTTTTCAAGAAAAGAATTAAATGTTAGTTTCATCATGGTTGGGTTAAATAATGGTTTTCATACAATTACAATAAAGCGTTATGATTCATCAAACAACTTAATTGAAGAAAATTCTTATGATGTAGAATTTATTATTCCAGTTTCTTCATACGAAAAAGACCAACTAACTAATGAATTATCAAAATTAAAAAAAGATTATGAAAGTGAAATTTCTTCATTAAATGAACAATTAATTGAAAAAAATAATGAAATAGATTCACTTGATAATTCAATAACAATCTTACAATCAACAATTTCTAATCTTGAAGAAAAAGAATCAACAAATAGTCAAAATTTAGAAAAAATAAATTTAGATGTTAATGAATTAATGACTTCAAAAAATACACAACCTTTAGCATTTAGTAGTTTAAATGGTTTATTTTTGATGGGTGTTGAAAATTCAGGAATTATTTTAGCTGTTTGTTTATTATTATTACTTATTGGAATCGTTCTTTATTTAAAATCAAAAGACTTTTCGGTTTATTCATTTAGTCTTCCAAAATTTAATTTTTCAAAAAATAATTCAGGAGATTCTTCTTCACAAAATCATTTTTCTGATCACAAAGATATGGATTCACAAGTAAAAGATATTTCAAAAAGTTTATCGACTGAAACAAAAACTGATTCTGGGTTTAGTTTAAATAATATTTTTTCAGTACTTAAAAAAGATGGCGTTGAACTTGGTACAAATCATGAATCAAATAAATTAAAACCATTAAAAATTGGAAAATGGGCAACAGAATCTTATTATCCTGAAAATGCATCTGTTGATAACAAAACAAACAGTAGATTTAATGCTGGCGATTTAATAAAAAAGAATTTCTAATTAAACTAATATTTTTTTTATTAGCTCATCAAGTGTGCTAATTTCTTCTTCAGTTAAAATTGGTAATTCTTTTGAATAATAAGGTTGAATTAATCCATTTTTATAAAGTAAATATTTATAACTTTGTATTTTTTTGTTATTTATTGAACAAGAATCAATTAAATTATTGATAGCTTCTTGTTTTTTTTGAATTGTTAAATTATTTGAAAACTCAATATCTTCTTTTAACGAAAAAAAGTAGCTTGGTGTAAGATTTGCTAGACTTGAAACTATTCCTGAACAATAATAACTATATGAATCAGTAGCTAATTTTTCATATCCTTGATAGATATTAAAACATTGATGAAATTGTGAAAGTGTATGGAAATAATTTAAATCTTGGGAATAATCAATTACTCCGATTAACCTTTCCCAATTCGCAATTAAATTTAATCCTTCTACAGGAATATTTTTTCCAGAAGATTTTGGATCATTTATTATTATTATATTTTTCTTTGTTTTAGTAAATAATTTGTCAAAAAAATCCATGAATGATATGTCATTAGTTAATGCAGATTGGGGTATATTTATTGCAACAATTTTTGAAAATTTTTCAGCATGTTTTATTTTTTCAATTATCTCATCAGTTGAATTTGAAAAACATCCAATAATTAAATTACCTTTTTTTCCAATATTATTTGATGCAAATTTAATTAATTGTTTTTCTCCATGTAAATCATATTTATTTAAATCATTTGTATTATCGAGTATTAAAAAATTTCTAACTCCTTTATTCATTAGTTTTGCAATTAATGCTTTATATCCAATTTCATCAATTGTATAATCTTCATTCATTGGAGTAATTAGGGAAACAATTAAATTGTTAATTTTAACATCTTGTTCAACAATGTTTTTACTAAACAATCCCATTTTAACTCCTCTTTTTATTTAATCCTGAAAAATCAGTATCTTTCAATAGCACATTTTTTATTTCATCATTAACTTTTTTTTCTAATTGTGCAGTATATAATTTTGGAAAATTTTCAATTAATTCTTTTACTTTATTAAAATCAAAATTATAATATACTAAACCAGAAATTAAATCTGTTTTTTTTCCTCTATCAAGTAAATTTGTTTCAAATAATGCAAAATCAATTTTTGAAAATCTAGTGGTGTAATAAGCATCCACCCAAACATCTTTACAAAAAAGTAATGCGTCAGAGTTTTCTAAATTTAATTCTTTAAGTATTTTTTGAATAATTATTTGTTTAAAATATGAATCACTAAATTCAATATCTTTTTCTAAATTTGATTCATGAATCATTTTATCAGTTTCATGTTTATTTTGTATATAATTATCATCAACAAAAATAAATTCATCTTCTGAAAAAAAATCTTTTAAAAAAGAATTATTGAATTTTTCTTTAGCTATTTTTTCATGGTGTCCTGAAAGTAAATATAATTTAATGTTATTTTCTTTTGAAAATGATTTAAAATCAGCAATAAATTTATTTGCTGTATTATTATCTACAGTATAATCTTTGTAATTTGTTAAAATTCCTTCCATTTCGATAAAGCAAACTTTTTTCATAAAAATAGTTTAATAAAAAAACTTTAAAAATGTAGGTATATGGTAAAAATATAACTATATTAAATATGTTGATTGTTTGATTAATTAAATGCAAAAGATAATTTTTTATATAACTTAATTTTACTAATGTATAATAAGTAGGGTGAAAAATATGAATATGATACTTTATCAAGTTGGATTGCTTTTAATTGGGATTGGAATTGGATTAACTGGGAATGTGGTTATTGAACCATTTTCTCAATCGGAACCACTTGCAACAATTTCAAAATTTTTATGGATTTTATTAATTATAATTGGAGTTGCACTAATAATAAAATCAAACCAAATGTAATACATTTGGTATCTTTTTTAACTTTTTTTAAAATATTTTTTCAAAAATAATTTTTTTATCTAATTACTTCTTTATACTCTTTGATTAATCTTTTAATATTTTTTTTAATATCATATTTCATAGATTCTTTTTTTCCAATATTAATTAATTTTTTGTATTTAGATTTGTTTTTTTTATTTTCTAAAATATCTTTTATTTTTTCTTTTGGTGTAGTTTCATAAAATATTGCAAAATCTTGAAATTGTTTAAACACTTCTAAATTTGGTAAAAGTACATTTAATCCGCAAGCAGCAGCTTCAATATTTACTAATCCAAAAGTTTCAGATTTTGAAGGTAACCAAAACAAATCTGATGCATAATATGCATTAACTAAATCGTCCCCATAAAGTGTGCCAGTAAATGTTACATTTTTAGGTTTATTTTCAACTAATTTTTTTATTACATCTCTATTTTTTAGATAAATTGTATCTGGAATTTTTCCAACCCAAACAAAGTTATATTCTTTTAATTGTTTTGCAATTTCAATAAATTCATAAATTCCTTTTCTTTCTTGAATTGAAGCTACACAAAGAATTGTTTTTTTATTTTTATCAATATCATATTTTTCTTTAAATTTTTTTACATCTATTTCTTTTCTTTCATAAAATCTTCCAACATCAATTGAATATGGTAAAAAAACAATTTTATTTTTTATTTCATTATTCTTTTTAAATTGATTAAATAAACTTTGTGAAACTACAAAAATCTTTTTTGAATGAGTGTATAGAAAATCAATATATTTTTGTGCAACAAACATCGTGCTATTTGGCATTAATCCATTTAATTCATTTAAAGTCATATGTGTGGTTGTAACAATCTTTGGGTTATTAATTAGTTTAGCAATTACTATTCCAAAATTTGGTCTGCCATGTATGTGGATAATATCATATTTATCAAAATAATTATTATCAGTATTTACATCTACTCCATTTTTTATTAATTCTTTTTCTATAAGTTTAGCATAAGTTGTTATGCCAGAATCATTTCCTTCTTGAACAATAAATAATATTTTCATATTTTTCAACTTATTTTATTTTATTGATTGTTTTTTATGAATTATATGTTTTTTTACTAATTATATATATTTTTTTTAATTTTTAAATATAACTAACTAATTATTTTTTTTAATTTGTCTTATTTAGAAAGGGTTTTTAATTCTTTCACATGTATTTATTTTATGTATTCTATAAAAAGTGTTATTGCACGACAAATTTTTGATTCAAGAGGATTTCCAACAATTGAAACTACAATAAAAACAAGTTTTGGTAGATTTAAAGCTGCAGTTCCTTCGGGTGCTTCAACTGGTGAAAAAGAAGCATTAGAATTAAGAGATAAAGAAAAAGCCTTTAATGGAAAAGGTGTAAATAAAGCAATTGCTAATGTTAATAATGTTTTAGCTAATGCAGTCATTGGTAAAGATTGTAGAAACCAACAAGAAATTGATGATGTGATGATTAAACTTGATGGGACTGATAATAAATCTGTTTTAGGAGCAAATGCAATTTTGTCTGTATCATTAGCTATTGCAAAAGCTGGAGCTGTTGTATCTTCATCAAGCAGAGAACTTTATGTTTATTTATCAAAATTATCTAATAAACAAATGTGTTTACCTGTTCCAGCTTTAAATATAATTAATGGCGGAAAACATGCTGGTAACGATCTTGATGTTCAAGAATATCAAATTCTTCCAATTAAATTTAATTCATTTGAAGAATCATTTTCTGCTGGGGTAGAAGTATTTCAAGAATTAAAAAAATCTCTTGAAACTAAATATGGAAAAAGTGCTACAAATGTTGGAGATGAAGGTGGATTTGCGCCAAATTTATCAAAAATAGAAGAACCACTTGATGAAATTTATTCGGTAATTGAAAAACTTGGATATGCTGGTCAAATTGGTTTAGCAATGGATGTTGCAGCATCATCTTTTTCAAAAAAAGATTCATCAATAAAATATGGTTTAGAAAAATATGATTTAACTGGTGATCAATTATTAGATGAGTATAAAGCTCTTTGTCAAATTTATCCAATTGTTTCAATTGAAGATTCATTTGATGAAAATGATTATGTGATGTGGAAAAAAATAATTTCTGAAATTGGCCACAAGGTTCAAATTGTTGCTGACGACTTAACAGTTTCACAAAAAAAATTTGTTTTAGATTCAATAGAAAACAAAAGAGCAAATGCTTTATTACTTAAAGTTAATCAAGTTGGTACACTTTCAGAAGCAATTGATTCAGCAAACACTGCATTAAAAGCAAATTGGAATGTTCAAGTATCTCACCGAAGTGGAGAAACAAATGATTCTTTTATTGCTGACTTGGCTGTTGGTTTAGGTACTGGTCAAATAAAATCTGGTGCTCCTTGTCGAGGAGAAAGAATAGCAAAGTATAATAGAATTTTACAAATTGAAAAAGAATCAGATATTAAATTTATTGGAAAAAAAGCTTTTCCTAATTTCTAAATTAATAATTTAATATTAATTTAATTGTTTTTAATTTTTCTTAATTGTTTTTGTATGCAAAGTAATTTATTCTACTTTGTTTCTCATATTTTAAATAATTCAATTAAATGGAGATGATTTTAATGAATTCTTTTTTAGCAAGTGAAAAAATTAAAACAAATTCAATTAATAGTGTGGGGGATTTACTTTTTTTAGTTGGTTTTTTAGTTGCTGTAATTCTTGGACTTTTAATTGCGATTAATCCAAATATGCTTGGTGATGGTTTAATTGCCTTAAGTATTACTGGGTTAATTACACTTGGTTTAATTATTGGTTTGATGCACCAAATTTCAAACAAAAGTACAGCATTCATTATTGCAACAGTTGCTTTAACTGTTCTTTCAAGTGTTATTGGTGCAGGATTTTTACAAATAAGTCAATTAGCATTTATTGGAATATTCTTGTCGTCAATCTTAACACAAATTAGTATATTCTCTGGATCAATTGGTTTAGTAGTTGCAATAAAACAAATATTGATTATAACAAAATAATTAATTTAATCAATTAAAATTTTGACTAGTTTAATCTAGTCAATTGATTTTTTTATTAAATCAGTTCTTTTTTAATTCTATTTTTTCATATTTTTTTATGTCTAAGCGTGTTGCAAAAAAATTAGCATTTTATGATTCATTTGATTTTGATTTTTCTTTTGAAAAAAATCAATTAAATGATTTTTCAAATTTGAAAATTGAAGAACAAGACAACCTTATACATAATTTGTTGGTTTTTTTAAAAAATTTAATCTCTTCAAAAAACATCCAATTTAACACTTTTTCAATTGCCGTATCTTGGCCTAATTTAAGTCAAGAATCAATTGACAATTTGAAAAAATCTATTCAGTATAGGCTTATTGAAGAATTTAAAGCCAATTTTCAAAAATCAATAGATTTTGCCAATCCTGATGCTTCTTTTTTAATAAATTTTGATAAAAAAGCTGTTTTTTTATCGCTAAAACCAGTATTTGTATATGGAAAATACTGTAAGTATTCAAGAGACTTAGCTCAGACAGAACACTTTTGTAGATTCTGTAAAGGAAGAGGCTGTGATAAATGTGCTTTATCTGGTCTAACTACACAAAACAGTGTCGAGCAAATTCTTGCCAAATTTTTCATTAAACAGTTTGATGCAAAAAATATGCTTTTTCATGGGGCTGGTAGAGAAGACGTTGATGTTTTAATGCTTGGAAAAGGAAGACCATTTGTTGTTGAACTAATTCAACCATTAAAAAGAAATTTAGAAATTAATAATTTAATTGATTTAAATAAATTGCGTGATTCAAATTTAATTAATTTAGAAAATGAAATTAATTTTTCATCTTCTAGCTTAATTTCAATTAATTCTTTAAGATATTCCACTAAAGAAGAATTAATCAAAGTAAAAAATAATCCTCATGATAAAATCTATCAAGTAACTGTTGCTTTGATAAATCAAAATGATGAATTTGACATTAAACAAATTTCATTAATTTTAGATCTAAATTTAAATCGAAAAGAAAAAATTATTCAAAGAACTCCTGTTAGGGTAGAAAAAAGAAGAGCTGACTTAAATAGGGAAAAAGAAATTACTTTTCTTTCTTATCAATTTATCTCAAACAAAGAATTCAAATTAAATTTAAGGACAAGTCATGGAACTTATGTAAAAGAATTTATTAGCGGAGATGAAGAAAGAACAACTCCTTCACTTTCAATGATTCTTCTAAAACCTTGTTTTTGTAAACAACTTGATGTAATTGAAATTTGTGAAGAATGAAATTAATATTCAAATAATTTTTTCTGAGATTTTCCAATTCCTTTAATTTCGCTTCTTTCTTTGATTTCAAAATCATAAGAAAAATATTCAAGGCCATAACCTTCAAGTAATTCAAGTGCACTTTTTCTAATTTCTGGGGCTAATAAAATTCCTCTTGTTTTTATATTCTTTAAGTTTGATACTTGTTCTACATACATCTTTAATTGTGTAACGCAAGACAAATCTGCTTTTCTTCTTTTTAATTCAATTACAACTAGGTTTCCATTTTTATCCTCTGCAATTATATCGCAAATTCCTTTTCTAAATACTTGTTGTTGGTTAACTGGTCTAAGTCCTTCTTCAAGGAAAGATAAATCATCCATTAAAGCATCGTTTAATTCTTTTTCACTTCCGCTTAATCTTAAATCATTACTTATTGGAAGAGAATAATTAGTTATACTTTCTATTTCATGTAAATGGATTGTGATACTTTCTTTTGGTTTTAATCGTTTTGCAAGTAATTGTATCTCGCCATCTTCGAGTAGTTGACAAGAAATTAAAGAATCCATCATATAGTTAGTTGGCCTAACAAGTCGATTTTCGTGAATACTTATACTCTTATCTGCTTTAATTATGATTAGTCTTTTTCCTCTTGGTAATTTGGAAGTGGCTCTACCAATATACTCAACATAACATTCTCCAATGATTATAATTAAATCTTGATTATTTAAACCACTTTGTAATTTTGATTTAAAATCTTCAAATTTCATAAAATAGATTTAATAAAAAAACATTATAAATTGTTTTATTTTAAAAAAGTTTAAATTTTATCTTTTAAATTAGTTTAATAATTCGCTTGTTTTAATTCTTCTTTTTCCAATTCCTAAAATTCTTGGCATATTTGTTCCTGCGATTTTTCCTTTATAAGTTATTATAATATAATTATATTTTTTCAAAAATGTTTCTAAATTTTTATTTGATTTAACTTCTTTTTTTAGAGAATGAAAAATATCTGTATATAATTCTTTTATTCGTTTTCTAATTGTTGAATCTAGATATGTTGTTGTTACTCCTGCAACTGGTGGGGCAAGTAAAACAAGAGAGGAAATTGCATTCTTTATTGTTGGATTTTTTAATAAGTTTTCTAATAATTTTGGTTGGACTAAATAAACCATTGCAGAAATAGTTGTTCCAATTGCAGTTCCTCTTTTAAAATCTGTTCTTCTTTTTCTTCGTTCTCTATTTAATTCTTTGATTAATGTTCTTGAATGTCTTCCTTTTGGTCTAATTGGCTTATTCATAATAATATTTGTTTTTTATCATATTTAAATTTTATTAATTTAATTTTTTAAATCCTTTTTTAGTTATCAAGTAATCGTTTTCTATTCTTATTCCAAAATCTTTGTATAGTCCAATTTCAATTGCAAGAACCATATTTTCTTTTAATAAAAAGTCACTTTTTGGTCCAATGCCACTAGGTGCATCATGTTCTTCTATTCCAATTCCATGTCCTACACAGTGATTCATTTCTAAATCTTTAACTAGGTTCCACAATTCTTTTACACTTGTTCCATTTTTTAATTTTGTTTCAATTTCTTTAATTTTTTGGTGAATCAAATAATGTCTTTTTTTCCAAGCAGTATATTTTTCATCTTTTTTTCCTATCCAAAATGATTCACTTAAATCTGAACAATACCCTTTGTATTTTCCGCCAATATCAATTAAAACAGGACCAGAAGAAATTTTATTTTCGCAATTAACATGATGAATATTTGTTGTATTTTTTCCAAGAGCTATTATACAAAAAGCTGTTTCCATTTTTTCTTGATTAAATCTTTTTTTAACATATTCTTCTATTTCTTTTTCGCTTTGCTTTTCACAAAGTTTTTTATCTTTAATTTCATCAATTATTTTTTGTGTTTTTTTAACTGCAATTGAAATATTCTTAATTTCATTTTCTGTTTTTATTTCTCTTTCTTTTTCTAAATCAATAGAAACATCAATAAACTTTTTTCCTTTAAGTAATTTCTTCAAATTTTTTAATTGACTAACTGTAGTGTATCTAAAATGAAAACCAATTTTTTTACCCGTAAATTTAATCAAATTTTCATCAATTATTTTCTTGCTATTTGCATTAATTATTGTTAATTTTTTCCCATTGATTTTAGAAATCTTAGCAAAATCTTTTTTTATTTGTTGATAGTTAAATGGGTGACTTAACCAAATAATTTCTTTTTCCTTTAAAATTAGCATTCCTTCAAATTTGTCAGAAATATTATTTTCTAAATACTTATTAACAAATGGATTTTTCCAGTAATTATGATAATTAATCATAATGACTGAATCAACCTTGTTAAACATTTTTTGCACCATTGTCTAATTATCCATGAATTCTTTATAAGCTTTGTAAGTTGCATATAAATCAACTTTGCTTATTATTTCAAATGGTGAATGCATTGCTATAACTGGCGGTCCAGCATCAACAATATCCATATTATATCTAGCAAGTAAATATGCAATTGTTCCTCCGCCTGCTTGGTCAACTTTTCCTAGTTCTCCATATTGCCAAGGGATATTTTTCTTATCAAGCATTTGTCTAATAAATTGCATGTATTCTGCAGATGCTGTACTAGTTGGAGAAGCAATATTTTTTTCAATTGCTATTCCATAACTTAATTTATTCAAATTATATGGATCCATTTTGTCTGCATATTTAGGATCAAGTCCACTTGTAACATCGCCGCTAATAGCAATTGATTTTTCAAGTAATTCAAGAGCACTAATTTTTTCTTCTTTTAATTCAATTATTTTTGAAATAGTGTTTTCAAGGAATTTTGAATCTGCTCCAATATTTCCTCTACTTCCAACTTCTTCATTACTAGTCAATATTACTAATCCATTTTTCTTTGTTCCATCAATTATTGATTTTACTGCACTGTATGCACAAACTCTATCATCATGTGCAGCCGCTCCAATCATTGAACAATCAATTCCAACATCTCTTGCTTTAACTGCTGGGTAGAGTGATAAATCTGCACTAACAAAATCTTCTTCGCTAATCTTGTATTTGTCGTTTAAAATTTTTAAAAAATTTCCTTTGATTTTTTCTTTTAATAATTTGTCATTTATTGGCATATTTGCTCCAATTGCATCTAATTGTTCTCCTTGAATAATATCTAATGCAGTTTTTGATGCATATTCTTTTCCTTCAAGATGTGGTAACAAATCACTAATTACAAAAACTGGTTCATCAATATTTTCTCCAATTGTAATTTCTTTTTTATTTCCATTTTTGTCAAAAATTACTCCGTGGAGTGCTAATGGTTCGTTTAACCATTGGTATTTTTTTATTCCACCATAATATCTTAAATTAATCATTGCAAAAGGTTCGCTTTCATAAATTGGATTTAATTTTAAATCAAGTCTTACTGAATCAATGTGACTGCCAATAATTCTTAATCCATCTTCTATTTTTCCTTTTTCTAAATCAACTAAAATAATATTTTTTTCATGATTTATGGCATAAATTTTATTTGATTTTTTTGTAGCTTTTTCAATTGATATAAAACCATTTTTCTTAGCTAAATTTTCAGTGTATTTAACTATTTCTCGCTCGCTTTTATTATTGTCTAAAAAAGTCTTGTAATCTTCACTAATAGAAAATGCTTCTTTAATTTCTTTTTCATTAAAAATCTCATACGCACTTTTTTTCTTTAAAAATAGTTTATCATATTCACTCTTTTTTTCCTCTGCCATATAACCACCTTTACTAAAATTAGTGAATAACTCTTTAAAATAGTTTCTTAAAATTGGTTTTATTCTCTTCCAATCGAATATTTAATAACACCTTTAACTAAATCTTCTCTTTCACTAATTTGTTGATAAATTTTTTCCATTGCTTCACTATACATATGATCCCACATTCGTTCTCTTTCATTAGGATTATAAATAAATTTTCCTTTATGTTCGGTCATTAAATCAGCATAAATAGATGCGGCCATTGAAATATCAATTACTTTATTTCTAACATAACTATCTCTTGATAATTTTGAATTTGGTTGATATTGGCCTTTTAGCATATTGTTAATTTCATCGCTAAGATTTTTATCTGGATTTAGTTCTCCTTCTTTTATATGTTTTTCAATACGGCTTATTGATTTCCAATGTCTTGCTCTTTCTTCATGAATTCTATTTGGTACTCTTGTAAAAAGAGAAATTAATCTTCTTATTCTTAATATTTCTGGCCCCGCGGGGTGTCTTTTTTCAAATAATCTAATAATTCTATTAAATTCTTTTTCCCAAAATTCTTTTTCTATTTGAATTGGATTTAATTTTTCAACATTTATTTTTTCAAGTTTTGCCATATCATATAATAGTTCAAGTGACTTTAATCGTTCAATAAAATAATCTGCACTTTCTGCAGCAAGTTTATCTAAAAACAAAGCTTGTCTTAGTCTAATATTTTTTAATGGTAATTTTCTTCTAATGCCTTGTGCTTCTAATTTGTCTATTCCTTTTGATATTCTTTTTGGAATTTTTAAATTCATTCCAGCTTTTTTCAAAGTTTTTTCAAAAATTATATTTGCAATTGGAACAGTTACTTGTCCTTTTTTTGATTTATGGTGATTACCATATCGTGAATCAAAATGTTGTGCTCTTTCACGATCAGTAAATCTTAATGGCAAAAGTTTTCTTTTTTTATCCACTTGATTACTACTTAATAATTCTTCACCAAGAACACCATTAAGTAAAGCTCTTGGTTCTTTTTTTGGGCCAAGTAACCTTTCAGGATTTGTAATGGGTTTTCTTTTTGAAACATTTAGATAAAGCCATAATTCTTTATGGGGCCTTTCAGGATTTGTAATAGGTTTACTTCTTGAAACTCTTGTGCCCAAATTTTCACCATAACTTTTTATTCACTATTTATTTTTTCTTTAGCATTGGTAATCCTGTTCTTGGATTTTCAACAACTTGATAACCTGTTGGTAAATCTATTGCATTTTCTTTCTTTTCTTTACCGAAATAAAATAATCTTCCTTTTCCATGTAAATAATATGTGTTTCCTTTTGAGTTTTTATGTTCATATACCATTTTCTATCACCTATAACTATAAGGGTTTAAAGGTTTAAAAGTCTTTTTGATGACCATTTTTATTTTTTTTGTTCATTTTTGTAATATTTTTTTAGTCAATTGTAAAAAACCAATCATAATATTTAAATTCTCTTTTGTTCTTTTTATATTGTGATATTTTGGATCGAATAGAAAAAGAAAAAGTTATGGAAGCTACTTTATTCATGTCTCCTAAACCAGTTTCATTAGATGAACTAAAAGAAATTGCAGAAATTGAAACAAGAGTAGAAACAAAATCCTTGATGGATGAATTAATGCACTTTTATAATAATCGAAAATCTTCTCTTGAAATAGTTGAATCAAGCATAGGTTATCAAATGCGTGTAAAAGAAGAGTATGAAGATAAAGTTTCTCATTATGCAAAAAATTCTTTATTTAATCAAGGCACAATGAAAACACTTGCACTAATTGCATATAAACAACCAATTGAACAATCACTAGTAATCAAATATAGAAACAATAAAGCATATGATCACTTAAAAGTTTTATTTGAAAATGGATTTATAAAAAAAGATAGAAAAGGAAAAACATTTGTTTTATCAACTACAACAAAGTTTATTGAATATTTTGGAAAAGACTTTAACAAAAATAAAAAATAAGTTTATTTATTTTAATCTAGTTTAAATTATAATTAATTATTTTTTTAATTTAACTTTTTTATTTTTTTGTTTTACATTTGTTGTATTGTCTGACTTATCTTGATGTACAATTTTTCTTATGTTTTCTAATGTAATTTTATCATTTAATACAAGTATTGCAGGAATTATAGTCATTGCAATTAAATAACACGAAAGTACTCCAAGGCCCATCATATTTCCTAGATCTGCAATTATTGTTATTTCGCCCATACTCATTGCTCTAAATCCAATTAAAGCAGCAAGAGTTGTAATTAACATTTGTGACCAAGTATTTTTTATTGTATTAATCATTGCTTCTTCAGTATTATTTTTTAATTTTTCTTGATTAAATCTATTAACAATCTGTATTCCAAAATCAATTCCAATTCCCATTATCATTGAAAGAGCACCTGACATAATTGAATTAATTGGCGACCCAGTTAATCCCATTATTCCAAAAGTCCATATTGTTCCAAAAATAATTGCAAATAAAGAAATTATCCCTTTTCTTAAGGAAAAAAATAAAATTGATACAATAATTAAAATTAAGGCAATTGAAATTATTGATGTTGAAGTCATTGTTGGGCCAATTGAATTTTGCATTTCTTCACTTAACTTTATACTTCCTGTGTATCCACTTGTTATTCCATTTGGAACAACTGTTTCATTTAAAATTTGATCAAGTTCATTAACTAATTCAATTTCTTCAGTTTTACTCATCGAATCTAAATTTAATCTAATTATTGTTGTTGAATAGTCAGTTGATAAATAACCTGGATATTGATTGATGATTGTTTTTTTACCTGGTGTATATTCTGCAGAAGTAAATGAAATATATTGACTAATTCCATTTAGTCCTTGGTTTATATTCATTAATCCTAAACTCATTTTCTCATTATATTGAATAATTTGTTTTGTGCCATCATTTGCTTGATTTAAACCAGTTGATATTTTATCTAATGCTGTTGAACTTTGATCAAGTATATTTGATGTTGTTTTAAGCCCAGCACTTGATTCTTCTAATCCCATATAAGTCTGCTCTAACCCAGCTTTAATTATAGCAACCGATCTTTTCATATTAGTATAATTTGGATCAAGTGGATTTACACTTGCATCAATTAAACTATCTAATTGAGTAGTTAGTAAAACTAATTGATTAATACTACTAAAATCTTGTTCTTGTCCAAGAGCACTACTAATTTTTTCTAAAACCACACTTATTTGGGCTACTCCTTTACTACTTGCATCAACACCTTGACTAATTTGTGTAAGCCCACCAGTGGTTTGATTTAAACTTGTATTAATTTGATTTATTCCGCCAGATGTTTGATTTAAAGAATTAACAACATCAATTGTTTGTGGGTTAATCACTTTTGCATTATTAATTAATTCAACTATTTTTTCATTAGATTTTGGAAGTATCCCAGCATTATCTGATTTTAATAGTGTGGATAAACTTGATACACTTGAAATACCACTAATTTTCTTTGATTTTTCACTTATCAAATTTATATAATTTAATACTTTTACATCTCGAATATCATTAATTTCACTTTCGCCATTTTCTTCATCTAACCTTATAACAAAAGTTAATGCTGAACCAGTTGTCCCAAATTCATCTTTAATAAAATTAAATGCTTTTATTTCTTTGTAATTTGATGGAATTGCTTTACTATAATCAATACTTTCCATTTGTACAAGAGTTGCTCCATAAATAAATAATCCAGTCAACAATAATCCAACTAATAAAATTGTCCAAGGGTGATGTGCTAAAAATCTTGAATAATTATTTACTATTTTCATTGCATTCCCCTCGCTTTTTCTTTTAAAAATTCAGTTATTCTTTCATCAATTACAATAAAGATTGGAGTAACCAAAATTGTTGCAATCAAAATGCATAAAATTCCAAGTGATAAAATTTTTCCAAGATTTTGAATCATTGGAAGTGTGGTAAAAAGTAATGCAACAAATCCGGCGGTAGTTGTTAAACCAGAACCCGTTATTCCTATTCCAATTGCTGGCAGACTTTGTCTTAATGCCTTATCAACTTTAAATCCTTTTTTCTTTTCTTCTTCATATCGTTCAACTAAAAAAATTCCATATTCTGTTCCTAGACCTAATATCATTGCACTCACACCAACTGTAGCAATAGATAATGGTATGCCAAGCCACCCCATTATTCCAAGCATCCAAACTAATCCAAAAATAAGAGGAGTAAAAATTAAAATTGCATCTTTAAGATTTCGCTTAAACAAGATAACTAATAAAAAAATAATTCCGGCAGCAATTCCACTTGTAACAACTAAATCATGTCTAATTAAATCTCCAAGTAATATTTGTATTTCTGGTGTTCCACTGCTTGTTATCTTTAATCCACTTGGTTTTTTTATACTGTTAATTATTTCAGTTAATCTTTTTGAAAAATTTATCTTGTCTGCTTCATTTCCAAGTTGTGCTGACACAAAAATAGCTGTTGCGGAATTGTTTTTATTAAAAAATGCTTTTGCTTCAGGAAAAGCATTGATTATACTAATTATTGAATCGTTGTTTTCTGGAATTCCGCCAATAGTTTCAAATAACATTCCAGCTGACTGAACAGAACTAATCTTATCTTCTTTTTCAAGTTCTTTACTTAAATCATATACTGTATTTAACACATCTTTGTCCCTAATGTCTGTTGGGGAGTTTGAGTAAAATAAATCTTTATCTAACTCTATCAAAATTATTATAGTGTCTGTTCCGCCAAATTTTTCAGAAACATAATCTTCGAGTTTTACAACATCCCAATCTTTTGGATTATCTGCTGAAGTATCAGTTTGTAAATAAATGTGTTGGATGCCTAAACCAATAACAATTGTCAAAAGAATTGCAATTAATCCTAAAATGTAAGCATTTTTTATTTGTGCATCCGCAATCATTTCAAAAAAATTCATAATCTCATTTCCTAACATTTAATTTATCTATTTTATTTTTTGTAATTTTTCCACTGTTTCTTTAAGTATTTTAACTATTTGATCAATATGATCTTTATTATTTGCCCTCGCTAATTCTATAATTATTTTTTTTAGTTCCGGTTTAAATTTAATTTTTTCTATATTATTAAATAATTTATTTTCTAAGATTTCTTTATCAATATCAAGTAACAATGATAATGATGTGATTAATCCTGAATGAATTTCTAAATTAAGTTTTTTTGGATCAGTTGAAATTTTTTCATCATGGATTGTTTGTTTTCCTTTGTTTGTTAAACAATATATTTTTTTATTCTTGTCGTTTTTTTCATCAATTAATTTATCATCTTTCATATTTTTTAATAATGGATAAAGTGTTCCACTTGATGGCTTCCAAAAACAAGTATTTTCTTTAATTTTACTCATTAATGTGTATCCGCAAAGATCATGTTTTGAAAGTAATGCTAAAATATATTTTTTTAGCATTCCTTTTGGAACAATTTTAAGTTCACTTTTATGAACTATTTTTTTAGAACTTTTTTCCATATTACTACTCCAGCAATTATTAAAACAACTAATATGATTACAATTGTTGTTAGTTGATCTTTTGGTTTTTCTTTATTTACATTAATTGTAAATTGCTCATCAGTAGTTTTTACTGTGTCATTTGTCAAATATCTTATTTCAGTTTTAATAAAATATTCCTTTAATGCAGCATCATTGTTTACTGTGAATGTTATTGTTGCTTGTCCAGTTTCATTTGATTCTAATTTTCCAATATAATCATATTTTTTATCAAATTCAAATGGTTGATCACTTTGTTTAAATATTTTAACTGATACTTCATCAGCAACTTTATTTCCAGTGTTTTTAATAGTTAATTTTATTTCACTTTTATCGCCTTGCATTAAACCGTTAGCTTGAGAAATATCTATTTTTTCAATAGTTAATTTTGGTTCATCTTTCACATCTAAATCAAAATCAATTATTTTTTGTTTATATTCATTACTATTATTTCCAGAAAATTTGTAATTAATTATTAATTGAGCTTTATGTTTTCCAGGTCGTATATTTTTGTCAACATCAATATAATATGTCGCAGTTTTACTTGAATCCTTAGCTATTGTGCCTAAATTTGCAGTTTCTGAATAACTTTGACTTGAAGAAAAACCATTTGGTAAAATTAGTTTAGTTGTCACTAAACTAGCTGAATCATTACCAATATTTTGTAATTCAATTGTTAGTTTATTATCTTCTGAATCAGAAAGTAATTTAGATGGCTCAGATAAAATTTGCCCGATTGCAAAATCAGGAGTCAATGTATCAATAGTTAATGTTAAAGTTTTTGAAATTTCTGCACCATCATCTCTTTTACACATAAAATCAATGTTATAATCATCTGCTACTGCGTCACTACTTATAATAAATTTGTATTTAAAAAGTGCATTTTCACTTATGTTTAATAAACTTATTTTCTTTGTATGATTTTCATCAGCCCATAAATAAAATGGGTATTTATTGTCTAATCTACATTCAATATTTTCTAGATTATAGTTTCCAGTGTTTTTTACACTAATGTATAAATCTAAATTTTGGCCAGCTTTTGCTGGGAATGGATCATAACTTAATTGTTCAATTGTTAATCCTCCAATTGACTGGGCAAATATGTTTGATGAAACTAAGAGTATCATCAAAAATAAAATTGATTTTGATAATATTTTATTATTCATTTTTTTCCTCCATAACTATCGGTTCGATATGTCTATAAATATTTTTTAAATAATTATTTAAAAACCTATCGGTTCGATACTTTTAATTTTTAAATTATATATTTAGTTATTTTTAAAAATTAGTTTTTGATTTTATTAAATTAGAATAATTTAGACTGACTAGATTCTTTATTTTCTTCTAATTTTTCAAGCGCTTTAGTGCATGTGCTCCAAAAAATTCTAGAAAATGGTGGTAACTTTTTATTTTTTTCAACATATTCTTCTAAATATCTTTTTGTATATGGGTCTGAAGGATAACCTGAACCAAAATCACCATATTTTTTAGCTAACTCTTTAATCTCATTATCTCTTGTAACTTTTGCTATTATACTTGCTGCCCCAGTTATCAAATATTTTGAATCAGCTTTATTTTCAGCAACTATTTTTATGCCTTGTTTTTCTTTATTTAAATATTGTCTAATTCTTCCTTCAAATTTTCCCTTAGTCACATCAGGGCTATCAATAAAAAGTTCGTCAATTTTTTCACTAAATTCATTTATTAAATTAGCAATGGTAATTGCTTCAATTTCATTTAAATTTTCATGTGTCATCAGGTCATTAATTTCAACTGCACTTAAAACTTTAGTTTTACTTTTAGTAACTTCTTTAAGTTGATCAAACATTTCTTCCCTTTGTTTGGCTGTCAAGTCCTTAGAATCTTTTACTCCAATTTCTTTAAGTTTTATTTCATTTTTTTTTTCAATTGATGCAATACTAATTACCATTGGGCCAAAGCAAGGCCCTCTTCCAGCTTCATCAATTCCTGCAATAATCATATTTTCACTTTTCTTAAATAATCTTGATTGGTTTAATATTTAATTATAATCTATTGTTAAAAAATTAGTTTTAAAAAAATAAAAAAAAGAAAAGCAAAATTGCTTTTCAAAATAGGTTAATTGATTTGCTACACTTAAGCAGCAACATCAATATTTAATCTCTTTCTTAATTCTCTGTATCTGTTTCTAATTGTTACTTCTGTTACACCAGCAACATTAGCAACTTCTTTTTGTGTTCGTCTTTCACCTTTAAGTAGTCCAGCAATGTAAACTGCAGCTGCAGCAACACCTGTTGGGCCTCTTCCAGATATTAATCCTTGTTTAATTGCTTCTTCAAGTATTCTTCTTCCTTCTTCTTGAACTTCTCCACTTAAGTTAAGTTCTGAAGCAAATCTTGGAATATAGTGAACCGGATTTGTTAATGGTATTTCAAGAGATAATTCTCGCACTAAAAATCTATAAGTTCTTCCAATTTCTTTTTTTGTTAAACCTGAAGCTTCTGCCATTTCGTTAAGAGTTCTTGGAACATGGTATGTTCTACAAACTGCATAAAGAACTGCTGCAACAACTGCTTCGATTAATCTTCCTCTGATTAATCCTTTTTTTACAGTTTTTCTGTAAAGTAAAGCTGCTGCTTCAACTAAAGTTTCTGGTATATTTAAGTATGATGCTACTCTTCTCATTTCAGTTAATGCAATTGAAAGATTTCTTTGCATTGATGAAGATACACTTGCTCTTTTATGCCATTTAATTAAACGGTACATTTGTGCTCTTCCTTTACTTGATAATTTATTTCCTCTTAAATCTGTTCCTCTTCTGTCAATCATTGTTACTAAACCTTTGTTTAGTTTAACATATTTCATTGGACTTCCTGATCTAGAACTGTCTTCACCGTCACCTTGATCAAAATTTCTCCATTCTTTTCCTGTATCAAATACTTCATCTTCGGATACAATTAGACCACAATCCATACAAACAGCTTCACCTTTTGCATGATCTACTCTAATTCTTTCACTTCCACATTCTGGACATTTTTTAGTCATAATCTCACCTTTTTATACTAATTCAATTCGATTGACTTAGAATCAGCACCTTATATAAAGCTTCTATGGGCAAATTTATAAATCTTTGCATGGGCTGTTTATATGCAAAATATTGGCTAATTTTGGCAATTTAATTAAAAAAAGAGATTAATTGTTGTCTATTCAACAACAATTGCGTTAATTACGCCATCTTGTCCAGGTCTATTAGTTACCTTTGCTTCTTTTTCTTTAGAATCAATTTTAATTCTTAATATTGCTCCTTTTGTTGCAATATTTGATCTAGCAAATAATCTATTTGCATCATTTTCTTTAACATTAATAATTTCAGCTTTAATCATTTTTCCATTATCTAAAACGTTAATGAATTTTGTTGAAGTAACAGCTGTTTTAGTTGTTGTTCCTCTTCCTTTTTTTACTCTATTTTCTTCTTTATTTCCTTCTTGTGCTTTAGTGTGTGTTTCTTGTCCACCTTTTGATGAAGACTTTTTATCACATCTACTTATAGTGTTTCTTTTTCCACCAGTACTTAATTTTTTTGATTTTCCATGCCATTGAACCATTTTAAACTCACCAATTATTCATTAATCTATAATAATTTAGCAAGAGCATATTTAAAAACCTTGTTTTTGAAAATGAAAAAATTTGCTTTTCAATTTAATTTTTTTGAAATTAATTTTATTACTTATTTTTACTTTTTTATAATTGATTTGATTAAAGAATATTTTTTTTATTAATTTTTCATTCATCTTTAAATTCCGCTTCAATTATTTTTCTAATTTCTTTTGCTTTTTTCTCGCCAAGTTTATCTACTTTTTGTAAGTCTTTTTCATTAGCATTCATTATGTTTTTAATTGATTTAAATTCTTTTAATAAATTTTTAGCTAGGCTAGGGCCGACTAGTGGAAAGCCTTCCATAATATACTGTTGATTTTCCTTTAATGTTAGACCTTTTCTTCCAACCCTTAAACTAATTTCTTTTTTGTTATCAATTTGTTCTCTTTTTGCAATTGCATAAAGGTATTCACTAGTTTCTATTTCATTTTGAGTGTGAATAATTGGAATCGCATAATCAATTGAGATTGAAGAAATTGCTCCAATTATTGCACCTTTATTTATATTTCTTAAAGTGTAAATTTCACTAAAATTTCCTTCAAGAATAATTAATGGTTTTTTATAATTTTCTTTTAAATAAACTATTTGACTAAATAATCTTCCATCAATTATTGAGCTAACAAAATCACTAATTGTTTTTCTTTCAACACCAATATCTTCACTAAGTAAAAAGTCTCCAATTGGAAGTGTTTGTTGAATTATTTTACACTCTTTTTCAAACAAATGTTTTGCAACAGTTGATTTTTGTTCACGTGAATCCACATAAATTGTAATTTGATTTTCATCTTTAATAAAATTAGTTAATGTTCTTTGATCAATCATCTTTTTTGAATTTTCACTAACTATTTCATTAGCTATATCCTTAACAATTTCTTTTTTTATTTTATTTTCATTCATTATTTCGTCTTCTTCTAAATCAGTATATTCATTTTTAATATCTGTTATTTTTAATTGTTTTTTATCAATTAAATTTGTTTCCATTTTTGTTTTATTTGCTTTCATTTCTTTTAAAGTAGATTGCATTCTTTTTTCTTTTGCGTTTGCTGTCCAATAAAATGCCTCATCACGTGTCCCTTTAGTCATTAAAATAATATTTCTTCCTTTACCAAATCTTCCAGTTCGTCCTCGTCTTTGTATTGTTCTAATTTCACTAGGCACAGGTTCAAAAAAAACTACTAGATCTACAGCAGGTATATCTAATCCTTCTTCAGCAACACTTGATGTAACAATCACATTATATTTTCCATCTTTTAATTCTTGAAGAGTTTGTTGTTGTTCTTTTTGACTCATTCCATTTTCGTCACCCTTTTTAGCTTGGCCAATAAATCTAATTGCTTTTATTTTATCTTCTTCATTTATGAATTTTACAACTTCTCTTATTGAATCTCTATATTGATTAAATACAATTGCTTTTCCATTTGGATTTTTATTAAATTCACTAATGAGTATTTTTTTTAATTCTTTATATTTTGGATGTTCAACTTTTTTATGAAAAAGTTTTTCAGTTAAACTAATTGCCATTTGTATTTCAGGGTTTGACATGATTAATTTTGATGCTTTACTTTTTCCTTTTGCATCTTCTTCTTTAAGTTTATCAAAATAATTTTTTAATGCATTAATTCCTTGTGTTTCAATTAATTCTTCAGCATGGCTAACCTTTAGTAAAGCAGCACATTTTGAAGCCGCAGCATAATAACTTGGATTATTTGAATTACTCATTATCTTTTGTCTAATTTGGCTTTGCATTAAAAGTATTCTTGTTCGATTATAATATTTTTTATTTTCTGTAACTGCAATATGCATTGCTTTTAACACTTCAAGTTGTTTTTTTTGAAAAGATTCTAAATTTTCTTTTATTTCTTTAAATTCAACAGGCAAATCTACTTTTATCCAATCAATCTCAATATCATTTACATAGGGTAAAACATCATCATCTGAACTTTTTTTTATTTCAATATTTTTAATATTTAAATTCTCACAAACTTCTTCAATTTTTTCTTGTTCATTTCCTGGAGAAGCAGTCAAAGCTAAAATAAGTGCAGTCTCATTTTGAATTTTAATTTGTTTACTAATAAATGTGTAAGCATAATCACCAACTGCTCTATGCGCTTCATCAAAAATAATTAAATCAAACTTATCTAATTTTATTTTTCCAGTAACAATATCATTTTCTATTGTTTGAGGGGTAGAATTAATTATTGTTGCACTTTGATAAATTTTTTCTCTTTCATTAGGTTTAACTGTTCCAGTAATTGATACAATTTGTTCTTCATTAATACTTAAAAATTTCTTAAAACTTTTTTCATGTTGTGTAACAAGTGGTTTAGTTGGTGCCAAAAATAAAATCTTTGAATCTTTATTTTTATTTAATTTATATGCACTAAGTAAAATAGCAATAATCGTTTTTCCAAGAGCAGTTGGTGCAACAACAAGCGTGTTTCCTTTTTCAATAACTTGACTAACTAAAACTTCTTGATACAATCTAGTCTCAATAGTGCCTTCTTTAATTAAAGGAAATTTAATAGTATTCATAAAATCTTTCTAATTCAACCTTATTAAATTCTTTTCTAAGAACTTAGCCGGTCATAAAAAACCATATTTACTAATTATTGTTTTTTAAAAATTCTAATCTATAACTTATTAATTTTTTTATTTCAAATATAAAAAACAATGTTGAAGAAATTCCAATGATTATTAACCAGTCTTCTAAACTTAAAGGGATTGTTTGCAATAGTATATTCATTATAGG
>JAQUZG010000042.1 GCA_028691435.1 Candidatus Iainarchaeum sp. | reverse complement strand
AAATTAAAATTTAGTATTCTTTTGCTTTGTCCCAATGAGAATCAAAATAACTATTTAATGCATTTGCCATTGGTTCGTGTTCATTCATTATTGTGAAGTGATAATTTGTTTTTTTCTTTTTAAAATCTGAAATTGCAAAAATTACTTTTTTTCCATCAATTATAAATGCATTTAATCCATGATTTAGGTGTCTAACATCTGCTACTTTTTTTAATTTTTGTGTTGGTAAAGAATTTAATATTCTTATAGTAACATCTTTGTCTTTTGCTTTTGCTAATGCTGAGTGTATAAAATGATTTTCCTCTTGAATTTCTGTTAGTCCTTGGATTGATTTTGTGGCTTTTGATAGTTCTTGAGATAAAATTAAATCAAAATCTTTTTGATTTCTTACTTTTAATACTTTTTCTCCACTTTCACTTGCGTCACCATTTTCTAAAAAACTTTCTCTTAAATAATCTGATTCTCTTTCAAGTAAACTAACTTGTTCTTTTTTTAGTGAAATTAATTTATCAATTACTTCATTAGAAGGAATAGTTCGATATCTTTTTGGTCGTCCGTTTATTTCAATAATTAGTTTTCTATCCAGTAATCTTTCAAGTACATCATAAACTCTTGTTTTTGGTACTTGTGATTCTCTTGATAATTGTTGTGCATTAATATCATTTGATATAAAAAGAACAGATATTGTTCTTGCTTCATATTCTGTTAATCCTAATCTTTCAAGAATTTCTATTCTTTCACTTGCTTGCATTTTAACACCAACTATATAATTATTATAACAAAAACTATATAAATTTACTTATTCCGGTTAAAAGAATAATTTTATGTATAATTATTTCTTTTTTTTAACTAAAATTTTTCTAACTAGACTAAAAATTAATAAAAAATATAAAAAAATTGAAATTAATCAATTTTTTAGCAATTAGAATTTTCTTCGACTATTAAAAGGTCTTCTTCCAGTAGGTCTACTACTAAATCTTCGATCTTTTTGTTTAGTTTCTTCAATTTGTTGTTCAAAGTCTTCAATTTGAGCAGTAAAAGCATTTTTATCAATTTCTTTTCTTTCAATTAAAACTTCTCTTGTTAATAAATAAAACACTAATGCAAGTGATTTTCGCCCTTTATTATTTAAAGGAACTGCAATATCAACATTTCTCAATAATGAATCACTCCCAACTAAAGCAATAACAGGAATATGTGATTCACTTGCTTCTTTTAGAGCTTGTGCATCCGCTAAAGGATCACAAAGAATAATTAATTTTGGTTCAGTAAATGATCTTGCAACTGGATTTGAAATTGTTCCAGGAATAAATCTTCCAACAACTGGTTTTGCCCCAATCATTGAAGCAAATTTTTTTACAGCTTGATGAGCATATAATTTTCTACCAACAACTAATATTTCTTCAGGTTTCATAGATGCAAGAGTTTTTGCAATCATCCTAATTCTTTTATCAATTGTTTCAATATTAAAAACTATTAATCCGTCAGCTCTTCTTTTGAAAATATATCTTTTCATATCTCCACTTTTAAATTTTGTTCCAATATGAACTCCACTTTTTAAATAAGTTTCAATATCTATTAACAATTCTTTGCCTTGATATAATTCTGATTCATTTTCATCAATAACTTTTTTTGATTTTGTTTTAAATTCATTTTCATTTTCCATTTTATCACATCACTTGAATCATTTTTTAAATTTCATTAATTCGTCAGTTAAATCCACACTTGTTAAAAGCATTTTTCGACAACAATATTTTTTAAATCCTAAATCATCTAAAACTTTTCCAGGGGCTTCTCCAGCAGCTACTCTATCTTTGAATTCATTATAACTACCAGCAACTGGTTTTCCACATGAAAAACATCTTATTGGAACAATCATCTTTGACCCCTCTTAAAATTTTAATAATTCTATCTTTTACTTTGTTGTTTCTTTCCACGAGCTTTTCTACCAAGTGGTTTTTTACTTTCAACTTTTCTAACATCATCAACTAATAATGTTCTGTCATATTGTAAGAATAAATCTTTGTATTTTTTTCCTTTTGCTTTTACTAAAGCTTTTGCTATAACTGATCGCACAGCGTTTGCTCTACTCATTGCACCAGATCCAGTTACATTAACTAAGATATCATATTCAGGTATAACTTCACTAGCAATCATAAGTGGTTCTTTAATCATACTTAAAACGTGTCCTTGTGCATAACAGTCTAAACCCATTTTATTAATTTTTACTTTTCCAGATCCTTTTTTAATAACAGCCCTTGCTACTGCTGTTTTTTTCTTTGATCTAACATGCATACCAGCTTTTTTTGCAGCAGGTTTTATAACTTTTTTATCTTCCATGTCTACCACTTTCCACCTAAAAGTTTAGCTAATTCTCCAATAGTAATAAAATTATGTTTTTCATTAAATTTAACTTTATCTAAAGTTGTAAATTCTTTTCCAACAAATTCTTTTGGACAATCATTATAAATCATAACTTTTTTTATAATTGATTCTTTTGTTCTTTGTTTGTTTGGAAGCATTCCTTTAACCATTCTTCTAAGCATTTTACTTGGAATTCTATCAAATTTTGGTCCAAAATAAGGATTTGATTTTACTCCAACATCTCTTTTTTGTAAATATTTACTTAAAGTAAATTCTTTATTTCCAACAATTATTGCTTCACTAGCATTTACAATAACAACATCTTCATTATTTATTGCAGCTTTTGCTACATTACTTGCAAGTCTTCCAGCAACTAATCCTTTTGCATCTACTAACATATCTATCACATCTCATTCTCATTTATTTAATAATAATTAAATTTTTAACATCTACTTTTTCACTAACAAAATCAGTTAATGGAATATATTTTCCAGTAGCTGATATTTTTTCAACTGCTTTTTCTGAAGCATTTACTGCAACAATTGTTGAAGATGAATTAAATTCACCAACAGATAAAATTTTACCAGGAACAATTAATGTTTTTCCTTTATATAATTTTGAAAGTTTATCTAATTTATCAACATTAACTACAACATTATTTCTTTTTGGTTTAGAAAGTCTTTCTGCTAAATCTTTCCAGATTTTATTTTCAGTCTTACGAGTAGCTTGTTCTAACTTAGCAATAAGCTTTACTGTTTCTAACTTTTTTTCCATTTTATTCACACTCTTTAAATATAATAACTATTAATTATTCCACTTTTTTAATTTGCATCTCATAGAGTTGCATATTCAAAGTTTTGATTAAACCCTAAAAAAATCACTAATTTTTTTCGGATTTAAAAAAATCTTTGATTTTTTACAAACTTTTTAAAAGTTTAATGCAGGGGAAGAGATTTGAACTCTTGAAGACACTAAGTCACAGGATCTTAAGTCCTGCCCCTTTGACCGCTCGGGAACCCCTGCGTAGGCATTTATCCATAAATTAACTGCTTTGCAACTAATTTATTTTAATTATATTTTTTCTAATGCTGTTTTTAATTCATTTAATTTTTCATCAATTGAATTTAATGCACCAGCAATTACTTCTTCTTTTGTTAATTGACCAGTTGTTTCAATTGTGAAAACATATTCATTTTTATTAAATTCTACTTTCACACCATATTTTGCTAAAACATCAATTGGTTGATTTTGCAATTTTATATTATATGGATCAAGTAAAAATAATTTTCCTGCTTTTGATTCAACTGAATTTTCAGGCAATTCACTCATTAATTTTTTTAAATCTTTTACTTCTGCATCATTTTTTATTACTGGTAATTCATTAAATGAAACTAAAGCAGGTTGGAATCTTGCATGTTCTTTCCCACTACTCATTACAGCAGTCATTTCAAGTTTAACAAATTCATTTTTTCCAATTTTTGT
>JAQUZG010000014.1 GCA_028691435.1 Candidatus Iainarchaeum sp. | reverse complement strand
CGGCGAGAGTATAAAATTACCAGTGGAATTACTCTCTTTTGAGCTCAGTTTCCTTTAAAAAGAAAAAAAGGTGAACTTAGTTATGAAAGATGAATATAACAATGCTCAATATGAGCGAAGATTAAATCTAATTTTACAAAGAATCGATCCAAAAACATACGGATACGAAAAAAGAAGACCAGTAAAAAACAATCCCGAACCCGGCCCATTAAAACTAACACAAAAAAATAGAGAACTAATTCTCAAGTATTATAAAAAAATGCAAAACGAAAACATCTCACACGCAAGACGACACAATGTCCTAGGAGTACTAGGACGACTACTAGAATTATTAGACACAGATTTTGACACAGCAACAAGAGAACACTTCGAAGAATTAATAACAAAAATAAACAAACTAAATATTGGGCCAGTAACTCGACAAGATTATCTAAAAAAATTAAAACAATTAGATAAATGGTTTATGGGAAATGATGAATATTCTCCAAGAACTAAATGGGTTAAAACAGGTCTTGGAAAAAAACACTCAAAATTACCAAGTCAATTAATTACTCCCGAAGAAGTAAAACAATTAATTGAAGCAACACGAACAGTAAGAGATCGAGCACTAATCCATTTAATGTGGGAATCAGGAGCAAGAATAGGAGAAATCATCAACCTAAAAATGAACAGTCTACAACTTGAAGGATCAGAAGCAAGAATAAGAATGAAAGGAAAAGTAGGCGAAAGACAAATATTACTTCTTGAATGTGTAAGAGACCTAAAAGATTATTTAAAAACACAAAAATTCACAGAATATGATGAATACTTATTCACACTATATGGAAACCGATCAAATGGCCATCCACTAACCCACCAATCAATAGGACAATTATTAGATAAATTAAACGAAAAAGTACAAATCAAAAAAAGAATATATCCTTATTTATTCAGACACTCAAGAGCAAGTTATTTAGCCGCACAAGGATTAAACGAAGCCCAACTATGCATGATATTTGGTTGGACAATAGGATCAAAACAACCAGCAACATATATCCACTTAGCAGGAGCACAAGTAGAACAAGCTTACAAACAATTATATGGATTAAAAAAAGAAGAAAAACAAGACAAAATAATAAAATGTGAATTCTGTGGAGAACTAAACGACTCAACAATAGACACATGCCAAAATTGTCACAACCCACTAACAATACAAGGCGCACTAAAAATAAAACAAGAAAAAGAAATAATGAAACAAGACAGAGACCTCTCACAAAAAGTATTTGCAGAAGCATTCAAAATAATGCAAGAACAAAAAAACATTTCAATCGACCAAGCACAACAACAAGCAATAGAAATAATTGCAAAAAATCACATAAAAAAATTGAACACTTAATTGTGTTCAATAATTAAAATTAAAAAAATATTATATTAAGTATAATCACTTTATTTAGAATCATCCAAATCTAAAATTATTAATTGATGATTATTATTTTTGTTTAAACCAAAACTAACTGAATATTTTGAGTCTGGGCAGTATTTGTTTCCTACATAAAGTCTTGGGACATTGATTAGGTAATGGTAATCTCTTGTTCCTTTTCCTTTTAGTCTTAATTTATGGTAAGCTTTCAAATTTTCATCAAATTTGTAAATTACTTCTTCACCATTCAGTGATATTGTTATTAATTGTTTTTCGTTTTGCATAATTCACCACCATTAAACCATTTTTTTCATTAAACTCTTTTAAAGCAATTTCTTGTTCCAAACTTAATTTTAAACCGTATAATTTTAACTCTTCAAAATATTTCGCTAAAATTTTAGAAATCAATTTTAAACACCTCGTTAGTTAACCATAGTATTTATAGTATTTTTTTGATAATCATTTAGAATTTCTTCTTTTAATCCAGGTAAATTATCAACCATGTATTTTATTATTTTTCTTGAATGTTCTTCATCACAATTAACTGCAAATGTTTTAACAACATCTTGATTCTTTTTATTAATTTCACTAACTAATAAAACTCCAAAAGTTTTACAATCTAAAAAATCTTTAATACCATTCAAAATTTTGTCCTTGTTTTTAATTTTAACTTTTTTATTCCTGAGTTCTAAAACAGCATACCTTAATTTTTTTACTTCTTTGGAAATCATCGTAATATTTTCTAATGAATCTTTCATTTGTCAATCACCTTTTTTAAAACACCTTTCTTTCACAGCATATAAATACTTTTTGTTTTTTACGTCTCAAAAAAACAAACTTTTTCTCAAAAAATTAAACAAAAAATACAAAATCTTTATTAACAATCACAAACAAAAGAACTTCAAACACCAAAACAGTGTTTCAAAAAATCGGAGGAAAAAAAATGAATAAAAAAATAATTCTATTAACAATATTGCTTCTAAGCCTAAACATAGTTTTTGCAACAACAATAAACGACATCACAGCACCAATAACAAAAATCTATGATTTACTAAAAGCAGTAATCTCAATAATCGGAATAATCGCACTAACAATCGCAGGAGCAGTTTACATGTTCTCAGGAACAAACATCCAAAACAGAGAAAATGCAAAAAACATGGTATCCTATGCACTAGTCGGATTAGTCCTAGTATGGGTAGCACCATTCATGGTATTATACCTAACAGCACCAATATAGAGGTTGAAAAAAATGAACTACAAAATCGAAATAATAATCCCACTAATGTTAATACTAACAATATTCTTGCCTTACGCACACGCAGACAACATTTTCATTGACTTAGCAGGAGTAATAGGTGCAGTAAATAACAACACAAATAACACAACACAAAACATGACAAACTCAACAAACTTGATTGATCAAACATTAAACACAATACCAACACAAATATTTGATCACTTCAAAACTCAAACAAAAAATTCCATAATACAATTCAACAATTCATTATTAGAATTAACAATAATTCTAATATCTACAAACCCAGATCCAAACAGAATGATGCCATTATGGCAAATAATCATTGCTATAATTTCATCTTTATACTTAATAATATTTTTAATAACAGGATTAAAATTCCTAACAGTCGGAACAAACATAACCAAAAGAGAAGAAGCCAAAGAATCACTAAAAAATAATATCCTAATGATAATTGCAATCAACCTATCATTCTTAATTTACCAATTAATACTAGAATTATCAACAGCAATAACATTTTTTATTTTCACAAACCAATCACAATACATACTAACACAAACATCACAATCAGGAATAGGACTAATATTATTAATCGCAAATTCAGGAGCAATAACTTCAACACTAATAACACTATTCATTAGATACTTATTCTTACTACTATCCGTTCCAATATTTCCAATCGGAATATTATTTTATTTAATTCCATCACTAAAAGGTTGGGGCAAAATGATATTCAATCTAATAGGAATAATCCTCTCAATACAAATCATAGACATTATACTATTGATTACAATAACTCATGCAATAACTTCACTTGGAACAAGCTCATCAACAGATTTAATCATTCCAATCGGATTCATAATAATCGCAATAACAAACACAATAATTATTTTATACGCAATACTAAAATCAATATTCACAATGATGGACAACTCAAAAATGCTAAGCATGACAATAAACACCCTAATCAACGTAGCAACAAAAATAGCAATAGCGGGTGCCTAAATGAGTTACGAAATACCAAAAAACTTGAAATACGAAGAAAAACTAATCTTCAACCTATCCCTACAACAAACAATCTGGCTAGCAATATTCATAATCCCATCCGCAATAATAATACTCAAGTCCCCACTACCATTTGAAATAAACATCATAATCGCAATACTCCTAACAATAATTGGACTGGGATTCGCATTTCTAAATTTAAAAGAATACATTCTAACAATCTACAAATATTTCTCACAACCTAGACAATTAGGATACTTATCAAAAAAAATGGCAAACTTCATAGAAGTAAAAGAAATCAAAGAAAACATTATTCTACTAAACAATAATTCTACAAAAGCAATCATACAAATTCAACCAATAAACTTTCACATACTATCAACAAGACAACAAGAAGCAATAATCAGCGCATACAAAGACTTTCTAAACTCACTAGACTTCCCAATACAAATAGTAATGCGAACAGTAAACCTCTCACTCGAAGACTACCTAAACAAACTCGAACAAAACATCAACACACCAAAAAACATTCACCTAAAAAAACAATTCGACGACTTCAAAACATTCCTACTAAATTATATAGAAAATAATGCAATAAAAAACAGATTATTCTATATTGTAATCCCATCAAACGAAAAAAACATTGATGATTCAATCAATCAATTAAATATTCGAACAACACTCTGCCAAGACAAACTAAAAAATTGTAATCTAACAACAAAAAGATTGAACACACAAGAACTAACCACAATGTTATCAAGTTACTTTGAAGGATTTATAGAAAACGGAATAGAATACCAATCAATCCTAACAATACTACAAAAAGGTGAAAATTAATGTTTAAAATAAAAAAAGAAACAAACCAAGAAACCATAACAAGACTACTAAAACCATCATACGTAAAAAATGACATAGACTCAATAACAGTAAACGAACAACTAACAAGAACAATCATGGCAGTAGGATACCCAAGAAAAATAAAAGAAGGTTGGTTAAATCAAATAATTTCAAGCGAAGGAAATTTTGACTTATCAATGCACATAAAACCAGAAAATATACAAACAACAATCACACAATTAAATCAAGAATTAATAAAACAAGAATCAGACTTACTATCAGCACAAATAAAAGGAATAATTAACCCCTCATTAAAATTACAACACCAAGACACACTAAATATCCTAGAAAAATTACAAAAAGGTGAAGAAAAACTATTTAATATTGCACTTTATATTGGTGCAAGAGCATACGAAAAAAACAAACTCGAATTACTAACAAAAAAAATTATCGCAGAACTAAACTCAATAATGATAATCCCAAAAATCCCCTACCTAAAAATGATGGACGGAGCAAAATCACTCTACCCAATACAAGAAGACAAACTAAACACCAACAGAAACATCCCATCAGATGCTTTAGCCGCATGCTTCCCATTCACCACAGCATACCTTAACATCGATAATCAAGGAATACTTTTTGGTTTAAACAAAAACAACAACATTCCAATAATTCTTGACCCATACAAATTTGCAAACTACAACGGACTAATACTTGGAACTAGTGGTGGAGGAAAAAGTCTAACAGCAAAACTATTCATTCTAAGAAATATTTTACGAGGAGTAAAAACAATAATCATTGACCCACAAGGAGAATACCAAGAATTAACCAAAGCTAACAATGGACAAATAATAGAAATAAACAAAAACTCAGACACAATCATCAACCCATTCGACTTAATGGGAAAAGACTTAGGCGAAAAAACAATGTCACTAATCGACCTATTCAACATACTATGTGGAGAATTAACCGAAGTACAAAAAAATATTCTAGACAAAGCAATCAACAATATTTATCAACAAAAAGGAATACTTCACGATGACCCGCCAACATGGAAAAAACAACCCCCAATAATGCAAGATTTGTATAATGAAATATTATTACAAAAAAAGACTGCGTCAAAAATGGAAAAAATGACATACGAAGCACTAGAAAACAGAATACAAATTTATGTAAAAGGATCATTCAACTTCATAAACAAACAAACTAATTTAGATTTAGAAAAAAATTTGATTTCATTTAACATAGCAAACATGCCTAGTCAAATCAAACCAGTGATGATGTATTTGATTTTAGATTTTGTTCACAAAAAAATGCAAAAAGACAAAGAAAGAAAAACACTAATCATAGACGAAGCATGGTCACTACTACAATTCGCAGAACACTCAAAAAGTATTTTTGAATTGATTAAAACAGCAAGAAAATTCGGTCTAGGAATACTAATCATTACACAAGAAGTACAAGACCTACTAGAATCAAACGCAGGAAAAACAATTTTAGCAAATACTTCGTGGAAATACTTGTCTCGACAAGAACCCGCAACAATAAACGAACTCGCAGAAAAATTCCATTTAAACCAAGAAGAACAAAATTACTTACTAACCGCAATTCCAGGCGAAGGACTACTATTCGCAATGAACGACCACATCCCACTAAAAGTAGTGCCCTCACCCGAAGAATACGAACTAATCACAACAAACCCAGACGAACTAAAAAAAAGAGAAGACAAACTAAAAGAATTAGGCGAAGTAAACGAAAATTTGGAAGTATACAAAATCGATAAAACATATTATGAAAAAAGTGAATTGAATTCACAACAAGTAGATTTTTTAAAAAATAATGGTTTTGAAGAAGCAAGATTATGTGGTTTTGAAAAAACATCAAAAAATTATTTAATAAAAAAACCAACAACAAACGAAAGCATCGAACACTATTTTCTAGCAGAATTAATAGCAAACGAGGCAAGAAAATACTCAAACAAAGTATACACTAAACAAACAAGCGAACCCGACGTAATAATAGAAATCCAACTAGATAAATTGTTACTAAAATACGCTTTTGAAGTAGAAACAGGCTCATTAAAATCAAGACCAACACAATTACAAGAAAAAATAGAAAAAAACGACGGCAAATACTTCAACTGGTGGTTCGTAGTAACAGACAAAAACCAAAAAGAAACCTACAAAAAACTACACAATACACTAACAAGAACAGAAATACAACAAAAAATAAAAGAAATATTTTCTTAAAATTATAAATACTTATCAATTAATTTTTTTAATTTTCTTCTATCTATTAATTCTATTTTATTGGCATCAGCTAGTTGTATTGCGCTTTTAGTGAAATAATTTGTTGTAATAACAATTCCTTCATCAGCCCCATAAAACTTTTTTGATGCAACTACTTCTTGTATTGCTTTATTAGAAACTTTTCCTTGATATCTTTTTGCTTGTATTACAAATTTTTCACCAAATTTTATGGCAATTAAATCTGCACCTTGATCATTTGAAAGTTTTGTTTGTTCAACAGTATAATTCATTTTTATAAACAATTCTTTTAATATTCTTTCAAAATCATACCCGTTTAATTCATCAAAATCTTCAATTTCAATTTTATTTTGATGAGTTTTTAATTTTGTTTCATATAAATTTATTTCATAATCTTTAATATTATTTTTGAATTTTAATAAATAATCTGAACTTAAATTATTAATCGCGATGTTTTTAATTTTTAAGATGTATTCAAATAATTCATAATTTATAACTGATTGTTCATCATATTTTTTATAAAATTGTTCAGCAATCGCTTCAGCATCATTTGATTTAGAATATTCTTTTTTCAATTCAGATGACAATTGTTCAAAAAATGCTGGAACAAGACAAAATCCAATTTCGTTGATGTTTTCCTTTAATCCTTTTTTTTCTAAAACACTTAATAATAATGTTAATTCTTCAGAATTTAATTGACTAACTTTTTTATTGAATTCAGAGGTAGTCAAATAAATATCAAATTCTGATTCATCAGCTAAATTGTAAAAAAACTTGTTGTGCCTAATAGCAAAGTTAATTAAAATTTCTTTTATATTTTTATCTAATTTATTAAAATTTGAAATCTTCACCTTATTTGCTTTTTTTCTACTATCATTTGAAAGATACCATAACAAAGCAATAATAATTAAACAAGTTGTAACTTGTAAAGGATATGCAAAAAAAAACAGGGCGATAGTGCAAATAATTAATCCAATCCCACAACAAGCTATCCCATCATTATATTGTGACGACATATATTCCACCAAACAAAACTATTCCAATTCCAAATAATATTCCAGTAATTAATCTTAATAAATTATTGCTTTTTCGATCTAAAAACATTTGACTTAATCCATCAAAAATTAATGGGATAATTAATAAAATTAATACAAATAAATTAAATTTCCAATTTAAATAAAATAATATTATTCCAATAACTGCTCCAAGTGTCATTCCAAAACAACGAGCACAAAGATATTTCTCTATTCCGAAAAACTTTATTGAACGTTCAGGCAAATGATGACAAAAACAAAACTTAATTTTTTTATTAAAAATTTTTAGTTTAAACACCATTATTTATCACATATAAGTTAAATATAATTAAAGTTTAAAATTTATTTAAATTGACTAAATACAAAAATTATTTGATTATATAATTAGTTCATAATTTATTTATAAGCAACATATCCTTTGATTCTTGTTTTGTCTGTTTCTTTTAGTTGTTCGTCAATGACTCTTTTTAATTCTAATAATTGTTGTGAGTCGTTTAGTAATGATCTGTTTTGTTTTAGTAATAGTCTTTGTTGTCCACCATCTCTTTTTACTAGATATAGTTCTCCGCTTAGGCTTGTAGAATTGTCCATTATTTTTTCTAGTTCATTAGAGCCTTTTTCTAGTTTTTTTAATAATTGTTTTAGATTTGAATTATAATTTTTTATTGGGTTGATTGCATAGTAACTAATTGGTTTAAAGTTAGTTTTTTCAACTAACCCACTAGAACATAAATCATGTAATATTCGGTAAACTGTTGCTTTGGAAACGCCTGATTGATTAATTATGTCTTCTCCACCAATTGGTTCAACTCTCCAAAGAAACTTGTAAATCAAAGCATGATGAACACTAAAATTAGGGAATAGGTGTTTATAATAATTAAAGACTAAATCAACATCGGGGTCGATTAAAACTTTACTAGGCATACAAATTATGCATTAAAGAGCAATATATTCATTATGTTTAAAAAAAGTCAACTTTTTAGTTGACTAATTATAACATTTTATTATTCTAAACATTTCGTTTATTTTAAGATTCTTTTTTGTTTTAATATAATTAGATAATTTCTTTTCCATTTTGTCTGTCCATTTGTAATTTCCTTCATATTGTAATTCAATAATAAAGTATTGTTTTAATGCGTTATAATCTGGGAATAAATATTCTGTAGAATATATTTTTTCTTCAAGATTATTAAAAACATCAAATAAAGTTTTTTTGAGAAAATTAATGTTGCTTATATTCATGTGTTTTTTTTCTTCAATCAAATTCAATATTTTTACATATTCACTTTCTTCAAAAGCATCAATAATTAACAAAGTAGAATTTTTGTTTAAGCAAGAGTGTAAATTTTTGATTATTTCTGGTTTATCTTTAAAATGACTAAAACCAATCCATGAAGTTATTATAATATCAAATTTTTTATTTAATTTTGTCACATTTTTAACATCTAATTCAATAAAATCAACTTTTTTTGACTTTATTTTTTTCTTACAATAATCAATACACTCTTTACAATTATCAATTGCTGTCACATGTTTTGCTTTTTTTAACAAGTTTTTTGTAATTCTTCCAGTACCACACCCAACCTCTAAAACTTTCTTATTAACAAAATTTGTTTCTTTAAAAATCGCCTTCTCTTCAACATTTTCCTTATCGTAATAATTATTATACCAATTATTAAGATTGTTAATTAAATCATTACTAACTATTTGATTAACTTTTTCTTTTAACTTTATAATTTCTTTATCATCTAAACATTTAACTAAATTTGATTTTAATTCATGAGAAAAAACAACAGAATCAGTTTTTTCATTAGAATAAGACTCACTAAACTTCTTCAACGAATTCAACCAATTAAAATGCAAAGAATAATTATTCAACTCCTTAAACAACACACCCTCATCAAACAAATTCTTTATCGCCTTATGAATAGCCTGATAAGAAACCTTCTTCTCAGAATGCTTATTAACAATCAAAAAAATCTGCTTAACAGTCAAAGACTTACTCTCATGCAACGCCATAATAATCTTATCTTCAAGCCTAGAAAAATTCTCCAACAAATGCATACACAAATAAAAAACTCGAGAATATTTAAAAGTTTGTTTCTGGTGGGCTTTGCAATTTTAGCCAAGGTTGCACTTAAAGTCTAAATCCTGCACCTAAAGTCAAATTTATAAACTTCAATACCTTTCTTATTATTATGGGTAAAGAATGGATTTTAAATAGCGCTAATATGCGGTGGGGATTAAATAGAAAAAAACAAGTTGGGGCAGTAGCCAAAGAAATTAGAGAGTGTTCTCCAAAAGACCTTAACGATTGGGAAAAATACTATTATGAAAAAGTTTATTCTAAAGAACATTTAATTGAGTTAGGGAAAAAACTTTATATAAAAATTACAGAAGTTGTAAGAGCTGAAATTGATGATATTACAGAAGAAGATTGTATTAATTTTGTAATAAATTTAGTAATAAATAGAACTTTTGATGGTTATATTTCTGAAAAAGATACTATTTATGGACAACTTCAAGACATTTTAGGATTGAAAATTGAACCAGCTCCTGATAAATGGGATAGGGGTTATAATGTTGATTTCTTTATTAAAATTAAAGAAAAGTATATTGGTCTTCAAATAAAACCAGTGGGGTATGAGTATATGCCACAAATAATAAACGAAAGAACGCAACAAAAAAATACTCATACAAAATTTACAGAAAAATATGGTGGCGCAGTATTTTATATATTTTCTATTAAAGATGAAAAAACAAAGAAAAAAGTTATCTATAATAAAGAAATTATTGATGATATAAAAGAAGAAATTAAACGACTTTCTTAATTATAATTTGCTTCAAAAACATTTTCTTCTTTTTTATTAAATTGTTTTAAATATGGTAATTTAATATTTATTTCTTGTCTTGTCATTATTGGGAATTTATATTCTTCATTTATATATTTGAGTTCGCCTTTTTCTTTTGTTCTTTTTTCAACAAATGTTTTGTGTTCATTAATTCTTTTATCTGTTATTTTATTAGTTATTTCTGAAATATTTGTTATTTTTTCTTCCACAAATTCTTTAAAGTTTTTATCAATTTCATAACCAATACTACTTCTTCCAGAAACTATTGCCCCTGCAGTTGTTGTTCCTGTCCCTAAAAATGGGTCTAATATTGTATCTCCTTGTATTGAAAACATATTAATTAACCTATATGCTAAATCTAAAGGGTATGCTCCGCTTCTATCTCTTAATTTATTATTGTTAAGTCCTTGTGTAATTCCCTTAATGTCATGCCATTTATCTGAAAACCAAATATTTCTTTCTTCCCAAAAGAAAGCACTTTCTCTTCTTATTTCAGTTTCAAGAGAGCTAAATTTTCTTTTTCCGTCTTTTCTTAAAACAAGGATGTGTTCATGTTCAAGAGTAACATATGCACCAACAGGTAACATCCCAGAACCCATAAATTTATCTGGTTTATTTGTTTCTTTTATCCAAAGTATTTCTGGCAAAGCATGAAAACCAATTTTTAAACAATGGTTAAGTATTCTTGCATGGCTCATATAAATCTGAAAAACTTCTTTTAGTGTTCTTGTTGCATCTCCAATATTTATGCATGCAATTCCTCCATTTTTTAATACTCTAAATGTTTCATTCCAAACTTTGTCTAATTCTTTGTGCATTAATTCAAATGCTAATTCGCCATTGTTGTTTTCTAATGCTTTTTTTATTTCTGGGTTTTGTTCTGAAAATATTTCATCCCACATTTTTATCATTGGATACGGTGGAGAAGTTATCATTAAATCTACACTTTCATTTTGAATTTCTTTCATGTTTCTTGCATCAGAATAATATATTTTATGTTCTGTTTTCATTTTTCTCATTTTATCACATCTTTTTAATAGAATTTAAACTTTTTGTAAGTGCTTTGCCGTTGTTATTTTTTCATTATTTCGTCTAATTGTTTTTGTACAAATTTTGATAGGTTTATGTGGTAGTTTTTTTATGTATTCTGCTTAGTCTTGTCTTATGATTATTGCTTTTGGAATAATGTGCATTATATTTTATTTTAGGCATATTTAATGTTGTAGTATAACTTCTTTATATGGATTAACTATATATAATATATATTATATGTATTAAAAATATTCTCATATTATGTGTAGCAATTTAAAATATTAATTTGTCACCATTTCCCATCATAATTAGATATAATCCAATATATTTAAATAATTCAATTAATTCTCCATATTCTATTGTTTCAAATAAAATTTCTTGATTCATCTTTTTTTCATTAAACTCAATTATTTTTGGCGAATTTTTAGTAATACAAAAATAAGCAGGGTATCTTTTTAATCGTTCTTTTTGATTTTTAAAATCAAATTTATTATTATGTGCAACACTATTTCTTAAATGATATATTGTTTCTAATATTGGGGCATGATCAAAATAATCATATTTTTTTAATTTATCATTTAATTTAATTATTGAACTTGCCATATAAGTATAATTAAATTCATTAACTAAGTTAGGCACATTATTTAAATACAATTCAAAATCAAATGCATGTTTTGTATTGTTTTCTATGATCCTTCCTTCATAAACATTTTTTTTAACTGCTATTTTTGGAATAATTTCTTTTGCGTTTGGGTTTGATGAAATTAACATTGCTGATGAAAAAGAATAACATTTATTTGCTAATTCTTCTGCAAAATATCCAACACCATATGCTGCGGATTTTATATAAAAAAATCTTTGCTTAGAGTCTAAAGGTAAATAATATCCATTATCAAAAAATATTAAATTTTTTTTTTGTAAATTTTTTAATGTGGGAAATAAATCTTTATTGGCTATTAATGACTCCTTAGAAAGATTTTCATAGTTTATTTTTTGTATGCTTTTTATTTTTTGATAAATTATTTTTTCATAAAAATCTATTCCTAAAAAATCTAACTCATTCATAAAAAATAATTATTGCAAACTTCTTAAAAATATTCATATTTTTTTAAATAATTTTGTTGATAAATAAAATTAAATTCAAAAATAGAAGACTAATTAGTAGTCTTCTGGTTTCATGAATGTCACTCCTTCGTTGTTGGATATTACCCATATTCGATTTTTTTCTATGACTCTTAGTTTGTAACAATCATCATCTTCTTTGTTTTTTTTGTTGAGTAGTTTGAGTCCTTGGGTAATGATTTTTTTGTAATTGTTTTTGACTTCGTTAAATAAGTTTGAAGTGAAGATAATGGGGATATTTGAGTTGGTTAGTTTGCCAACTTTTATTAGTATTCCGTCGTCAAGAGCGTTTTGTAAAGTGTAGATGGAGATTGGTTCTCCATATACTTCTGTTAGAGTGGTCATTTTTGACCACCTTTTATTTTTTTGATTTCGAAGTCTATCATTTGGTTTAGTTTGTTTGTTATGTCTTGTTTTATTTTTAGTAAGTCGTCTTGTTCGTTTAGTTCGACGGTGGCTGATAGACCAAATCCTTTACTGGAGTAGTTTCCAGTATTGATTTTTTGGGTTATTGAAACATTCAATTCTTTAACTTTCATTGTTGATCACTCTCCCATTTTAAGTCAGAAAATTTTATTCCTTTTCCGAATATTTGTTTTTTACTCATTTTGTATGCACCTCCAATGCGTGAAAAAAAACTTTTTTTTTTCATATTGACGTCTTTGCGTTTGTGTGAGATATTAAATCCTTTAATGTAATGACCCGAATAGGGTAAAGGTTTAAATCGATACCAAACGAGTCAATGAAAAAAAAGTTTTGGGTTGTTCGCATTGGAGAAAAGAAATGGAGTTAAAATGAATATTTAAAAACTACTTTGTAGTATATTAAGTATGGAAAAAGTATTGATTTCTACTATTTATTCGATTGATTCTATTGTTTTGGCGATTACTAAGGAGTCTATTAATAAGTTGTTTTTGTTGGTTGATGAGGATAAATTATCTAAAGAACAATCGGAAGCGATTAGTAAATTGAAGGATACTTTTGGTAAGATTATTTTGATTAAGGAAGTTAAGATTCCTGTTTATGATGTTTATAAGATTACTAAAAAGTGTGTTGAGTTGATTGATTCTATTCCTAATAAGCCTATTGTGAATATTACTCCTTCTAGAAAGACTCAAGCTATTGGGCTTTTGTATGCGTGTTTTAAAAGAAGTCAAAATATTGATAAAATAATTTACATGTCTGAAGATGATAAAGAATTAATCAACCTACCTTTATTAGATTTTGAATTAAACGAATCACAATTAAGTATATTAAAAAATTTGTCAAAAACTATTTCAATCGCAGAAGTTTGTGAAAAAGTAGACTTATCACGAGCAATGGTTTATAGAATAATAAACAACCTAAAAGCAAAAGGACTAATAAAAGAAACTACTGAAGGAATAGAAATAACAGAATCAGGAAAAATTGCTTTATTATAAAAAGTAATTTATTTGTTTTGGTGTTTATTTTTTGTATGGTTATTGCTATTTCTACTGGTTCTTGTTTTGATTTGAAATTAAGTTTTCAGGATAGGATAAGATTTATTCAGAAGTTTTCTGTTGATGGTATTGAATTATTGTTTGCTAGTCCTAAAGATTTGTTAGAGTTTGAATTTGATAAAGATACTTTTGAGTTTGTTAATTCTTTAAAGTTTAAATCTATTCATATGCCTTTTAATGATATTGAATATAAGGATGATGAATTGACTAAAAAAGTTATTGATAAAGCTACAAAATTATCAATTCAAATTAAAATTGATTATTTGGTTTTTCATCCAAATAATGTGAAAGATTATTCTGTTTTAAATTATGATTTAAAAAATTGTATTGAAAATTTAAATTCGAATGAAAAAAATAAAGGTTATTGTACAGTTCAAGAGATAAAACAAATTTTTGATAGAAATCCAAAACTTTATTTCATTTTAGATACTTGTCATGTATTTCAAAATAATATTGAACTAAATGATTTTTTAATTTTTAAAGAAAAACTACTTGGAATACACTTGGCAACACAATGGAAACAAGGCGAAAGAATAAGAACTCATGGATTTTTACAAGAAAATTTAGAACAATTAGAAAAAATAAAACCATTACTAAAACTAAATGTCATAAAAATTATTGAATCTGATTTTTACCCAGAAAAAGTCCCAATGATAAAAAAAGAAATAGAATTAATAAAAAATTAAAATTTAAGTTTATTAACTAAACTTGAATCAAAACCTTTGTATCTATCATTTAGAATATTAACTAAAGTTTTAGAATTATTGTTTTTTACTGGAGTTTTATCTAATTTAACATCAAAAGTAAATTTTCCATCAATTTTTTTTCTATTTACAATCAAAAAATTATTTTGTTTTAATTCATTCAAATTATTTTCTAACTTTTTGTTTAATTTAATCTCAAGCATATAATTATCATATAAGTAATAACCATCAACCATTCTTGATTCAAAAATTTTCTTCTCTTTAATCTTTCTACTCATAAAAATCTCCTCCAAAAAGTGTTTTTTTTCAAACACACTGACTTAATGAACAAAACAATTTATAAATAGTTCTATAAATAATGTTAATAGTATACTTAAAAGTATAAAATCAATACTATTCATTTTTTTATTTCCTAGCTTTTAAGGATACATTAAATAATCAGTTTTAAGTTAAAATTAGTTTTAATTTGAAATTAAAACAATATTCATTGGATAAATTTTTTTCTTTAGATTATTTAATGTTTTATTTTTATGTTCTTTAATTTTTTTCTTTAATTTTTTTGATGTAATTATGTATCTGACACTATTTTGATCAACACAAATGTCATTATTCTTTTTGAGGTTATTTATTATATCATTAATTTCTAAATAGTTTAAATCAACTGTATTTTCAATAATGTTTTGATCTGAAATTTCTTTACCTTGTTTTTTTAATTTTAAAATAACATTATAAACTTTTTTTTCATTTTTATTCATTTAATCAACCACTAATAAAATATAATCAAAGCTATTTATAAATATTTCTATTAATAATGTTAATAGTATACTTAAAAGTATAATAATTATATTATTCATTATATCACTTTCCTTGCTTTTAAGTATACTTATGTGATACTTATGAATATTGTTGGTCTTGGTGGAAATGGTTGCTATTTTGTTAGCAATATAAAGAATAGTATTGCAATTAATGATTGTGTTAATTCGCTTTATTCTTGTGAAGGAAAGACAATTTTGTGTTGTGATAAGGCAAAACTTGATGGAAAAAACTGTTCTACTTTACCACCAATTTGTCCAGCCGACTCTAATCAAAGAAATAAGTTAGTTTCATTTATTAACGCAAAAAGAAATTTAAAATTAGATTTATTTGAAAATCAAACAAATGTTTTAATTTTTAGTCTTGGGGGAGGATTTGGATCAACTGTAGCCCAATACATAACAACCCATACAAATTCTAAAAACATCATAATTGCAACTTACCCAAAAAACAATGAATTAAAAGAAACACAAAACGCTAATGAATCTCTAGAAGATATTAAAGCAGATTTATTCATAATATTTTATTTAGAAGATTTACTAAAAAAACACACTATACAAGAAATAGATGAAAAAATAATTGGACACATAAAAAATTTAAACGAAGAAAAAATAAACGAATTACAAAAACAAAAGAAGATTGAAATTAAATTATTTGAGGATATGATTAAAAATTAATGAACTCAATAAATTAATATTTAACATTATATTTGAATGGGGTGTTAAAATATGGCAAAATATATAGTGAATGGATTTCCATCTGATAGAATTGTTAATGAAATAGTAAAAGATGTGGGCAGTGTTAGGGGGGCAAAAATACTTTTTATAAAACCGTTAACAATAGAAGCACAATTTTCTAATGATGGAGACAAAGTAGTAAAAATACTTGAAGATAATGGAGTTTCATATACAAAAAGATAAATGGTTTTGATTTTATGCAATTTAATAATATACTTGACAAGATTCATTTTTGTGACCTTAATTGTGAAGGAATAATTAATGACAAAAAAAATGGTGTTCCACCAAGATGTCTAATTTTAGAAAAACAACCTGGTAAAAATAATTGTATTGTTGTTGGAATAAATCCCGGAATTATTCGAAAAAAAGAACAAAATTATTATAAAAAAAATGGTATAGATCACAAAGTAATTCACGAGTATTGGGAAAAAGAAATTTCAAAAGTTTCTTATTATTCAAGAACAAAAGAATTATTAAATTGTTTAAATTTTGATGGAAACATTTTATGGACAGAATTAGTAAAATGCCAATCAAAATCTAAAAAAATACCTTTGCAAACTTTAAGAACTTGCATAAACAATTGGTTAAAAAAAGAAATAAACTTATTTGAAAATCAACCAATATTTGCATTAGGCAATCAAGCATACGAATATTGTGCATTAAGTTTCCCAAATAATACAATCATTGGATTACCTCACCCATCCGGACCATTTAGCAATAATAAATTTATTAAATTAATAAAAAAAGTTAAACAAAATCCTAAAGAATATTTAAATAAAATAAATAATAATAAAAATCAAGCAATTAAACTAGATAATTATACATTTTAATGGTGAATAACATGATTTTACAAAATGAATTTAATAAGACATTAAAAAAATTTGATGAATTAGAATCATTTAGAAATGATATCTGGGATAAGTGCCTAAATTTAATTAATAAAGGTTATGAATATGAAGCCTATTCACTACTTTTAGCCACTTGGAATTTTGCATATTTTAGATACATCATAAAAGAAATAAAACCGATTGATTTACAAAGTGCAATTACTGAAACAAATCCAATTTTTAAAAAATTAAAAAATAAAAAATTTGAGGATGTTGATTTTGAAAACGATTTAGAATTAAGGGAAGATATATCAAAAATTTATAATATTTTTTGTAAAATTTCAAAACAAACTGGTGCATCAAAAATGATGGCTTTGAAAAATCCAAATTTATTTGTTATGTGGGACACACAAATTAGAAAAAAATGGAAAATAAAAAACAAAGCAACATCTAAAGATTACCTAGAGTTTTTAATTAAAATGAAAAATGAATTTAAAAAAATAAATTTTACTAATGTTAAAAAACCCATTGCAAAAGCAATTGACGAATATAATTTTATTGCAGAAAATAAAAAGACAAATAAACATCAAACTAAAATAGATTAGATTTAATGAATTTAAATGCATTTAAATTAAGTTCTTTAACTAAATTAGGTGATCAAACATGTACAAAAAACAAAAATCAATTAGTGAATATAAAATTAATGAAAACTTCAAGGATGTTTTTGTAGTTAGGTTTACAAAAGAAATAAAACCAACAAAAACTGGAAAATATTACTTTGAAATAAAAATCCAAGACGCTAACGGAGACGCAATGTTAAAATATTGGGGATCAAGCGACTTAAAAAAAGTAGAAGAAATTTATAATCAAATAAAAGAAGACACTGTAATATATGTAGAAGGAAGCACTAGTGAATATAATGGAAAAATAGATTTTAGTACAAATGAAAATTTAAAAGTATTAACTC
>JAQUZG010000013.1 GCA_028691435.1 Candidatus Iainarchaeum sp. | reverse complement strand
GGAGTCTGACATTCAATTCTAGACGCACACAAAACAAAATTACAATCATTCATATCAGGATACAACACATCCCCATAATGACACTTATTCACATCAACACTTGACGCCAACAAACTTTCATCAATTGAATAATCACCACACAAAAAACTAACCTTCAAAGACTTAACACTAACAACCCCATTAACCAAAACAGAAACCAACACATCCTTAACTACAGATTCCCCAGCAACACATTCACTAGAAGAAGGCACAACAAACGACCCACTATCAGAAACCCCTAAACTATTACCAACAAAATAATTAACATCCACACCATCAACAACAATACTCTTCACCAAAAGACTACGACCACTATTATTCTTCAACTTCACAAAAAAATTACCATCAACGCCAACTAACGACTCCATCACACCAAGATCAGAACTAACCCCCCCAATACGATCAGAATTAGAAGAAGTAGAACCCCCATCAAAAACACCCAACAACATAACAACAGCAACCAAAGCCAAAACAACAACAACAGCCAAAATCACCAAATACTCAATCGTACCCTGCGCCCCACAACAACATCGACCAAAATTTTTACAAAAATTCACAATCAAACCCCGACCAACAGTTTGTGGATTTTGCAAATTAGATTTAAAATTAAAATTTAACATACTTATCAACAAATAAAGTATATTTCTAAATATAAAAATGTATTTATTTAAGAAAATTAAATAGTAATTTTCAATTCAAAAAGATAATTTATTATACTTAAATTGTTTAATTAATAATAGTGATTTTATGCCAAGAAGAGAAAGACCAAATGCACAAATGCCTCAATCTGCACAATCAATTGGTCAACCACAAGGTCGCCCAGCAATGATGAGTGGAAATATTGGAGACGATATTCGGGCATTAAATTCAAGCATTATGCTTATTTCTCAAAAAATGAAATTTATTTCAAGAAATGAAAAAATTATTGGTAGAAATTTAATGGTGTTAAATAAAAAAATTAAAGATTTAGAAGGAAAAATTTCGGCTAATTCTAGTGAATCTAGTCAAGGAGGCGCATCAAGTGAAGAGATGCAAAAGTTAGCTCAAAAAACTGAATTTCTTTCTGCACAAATTGATGATTTACAATCAAAACTTGTGACTAAAGAAGAATTAAAAGAATTAAAATATATTATTGATTCAATTAATCCACTTGAATTTGCCACACTTGGCCAAGTTAAAGATATGATTAATAAAGATAAAAAGAAAACAGAAGAATTAACAAATTAATTTCTATAAAAAACTATTTTAATAAAATTATTTGATATCAATAATTCCACTTAATGTAGGTCTCAAATTTAATCGATAACTTCTTTTATTTTTTAAAGAAATTGCAACATCTTTTTTATCAATTATTGTAATCATTGCATTTAAATTTGATTGAAGACTATTAAGCGGTTCTTTTGAAGCAATTACAAACCCCAGTCCTGAATTTTCAAGATTTAAAATGTTAGATACGATCGATTTATTTTGTACTGAAAGTATTTGATCCCCATGATTTAAAAATATTACAAGATCATCAATCACTTGATTTTTTATAGATTCATCTAAATAACTAATTAAAGTTTGTTCAACTAAAATTCTTTGATTTTCATTTAATTTTGATGTGTCAATTATTGAAGCTCTTCCTAAATTTCCAGGCCATTTTTTTATTAGTTCATTACTATCAATATTGTTTCCAAAACTTTTACCAAATTGTTGTTCAAAAATTACCATAAGTCTTTGTGTTTTTAATTTTAGAAATTCATCCAAATCAGTTTGCTTTATTTTTTCACTAAATTCGATAGGTGTATTAGCCAAAAATTGTTTTTTTGTTTCGTTTAAACTATTAACTAAATTTTGATCATTTATTTTAAGTAAATCAAAAATTACATTTAAATTTACTGAATTAAAAGAAACTTTTAGATTATCATTTACGATAAATTTTTTTATTGGAAATCCACTTGGTTCATAATCCATTAATTCATCTTTTAATGCAATTTCATTTTTTGATGGTTTTGAAAGGCCATCAAAAGAATTTGTTGAATCAAAAACAATTATGTTTTTATTGTCAAGTAAAAAGTTTTCAGCTAAAATGTAACTAGCATAATTTAATGAATTTTCATTTTCACCAATAATTAATGTTCGTTTTAAATCATCCATTGATTCTTTTATTTTTTCTCTTTTTTTAGTTAACCCTAATTGAAGTGTTAAACTTGAAGATTTTGAATAATTTCCTTCAACGTGTACCATTTCAAGTGCAGTTCTTTTAAGCCCACTAATTAAACTTTGAGCCATTAATGGATCTCCAATTATTGAAGAATATTCTTTTTGTGAAGAATTAGTTAAATCAACTAAATCAAGACTAGACGATCTAGCAAGTTCAATAATTGTTGAAAAAGTATAATAACTTTCTTTTAATTTATTATCAACTTTTCTAATAAAATCTTCTGCTTTAAAATCAACATAAACTGGATCAAAAGATAAACATAAGATTTTATGAGTATTTACCCCATCAGTTTTTGCTAATGAAAAACAAGGTTTTGGACAAGTTTGAACAAATGTTTCCATTTGCCCTTTGGCTACAAATGCCTTATATCCTTCAACAAGTGCTCCAATATCTTGGTTATTTTTTGTATCATAAATAAATAACAAATAATAAAATTCAGGGTTTTTTACAATCTCAATTTTATGATCATAAAACGATCCTTGAAAAATAGTTTGCCAAGGTCCATTATCAATTTTAAAATTCATATTAAATCTAATGTTTTTTAGATATAAAATCCTTTCTAAAAATAGTAAAAAAATTAATTATTAATAGACTAGATTGACTAAAATTTAATTTGCAAAATCATATTCAGGTCTATTAATATTTAAATCAGTACATTCCACATTTCCGATTTGTTTTGTTTCAAAGTGAGGTATTCCAACTTCAGATTTATAACCAACTTTTAAATCTACAATCAATTTTTTTCCAACTTCACAATTATAACGAGAATTTCTTTTTACTAAAAAATATTTTTCTCCATTGATACTTAATACATTGTTTGTTGTGTAATAAGAAGTAACTTCTTGACCATTTATTTTTGTCATGATTGATTCGATTGTCAAATCTTTATTTGTTTGTGATTTTAAAACAATTAAAACAGCTGAATTATAATCATTATTATTTATTGCAGAGGATAAATTTGCATCATACACAATGTTATCAATCCATAAATCTGTTCCTAAACCCATTTGTGTTTTTTGTGTTGAATCATTTATTGCAGTTGGATTAATTAGTCCAGGTAGCATTGAAACAGCAAGAAGTGCAATAATTAAAATAACTGCTAAAATTACTAGATACTCAATTGTTCCTTGTGCATGTAAATCTCTATTCAAAATATCACCTTTATTCTTATAATATATTACTTTTTAGATATTTAAACATTTGTTTATGATTAGTTTAATTATTTAGTAAGGTTTTTATATTTCAAATTAGTTATTCAATTAGAATAAATGATTTTTAAAAGGTTTTTTTATGGATGAACAATTAATTAATGAAACAGTTAAACGAATGATTGATTCAGGCATTGAAGACGATACAATTGTTTCTACTTTAACAGATATTGGAATAAGTGAAAATGAAGCAAAGAACATAATTGAAAAAAATAAGAGTGTGCCAGAAACTGTTTCTCAAAACACTATTGAAGATAATACACCTAGCCCCGAAATGAATAGCAAGATTGAAAATTTACAAAATCAAATTCATGCTCAAAATCAAATTAATCAAATGAATATTGATTCAACAGATAATGCAATTAATTTACATTCTCAAAAACTTGATGAAGCAATAAAAAAAGTTGACAATGTTAAAAATGCAGTTTCAACTGAATTAAATCAAAACATTAATGTTTCTTTGAAATTTAGACTTGATGAAATGGATAAAAAAATGGGCGAAATTAATGCCGGAGTTAATGCTAATTTAGAATTAATGAAAAAAATTCTTGAAACAAATAGAGCCATTTTGACTGATCTTGAAATGAAAAAATAATTAGTTCAATTTTTAATTTAATTAAAAGAAAACACATAATAAAATTTATAGTTTTAACACATTTCTTAATTCTTTAATTGTATTATTCAATGCATCAACAATTTTTGTTGGTTTTGTATTGTGTTTTGTGCCATCAACTTTTGTTAATTCACTTACTGCAATTTTTGAAGTAGTTTTTACATAAGATTTTAATTTATCAGCTGGATAATATCCACTTGCTTTATTTAATTCATCAAAACCTTTTTTTGCTTGGTGTTTAACTGGATCATAAATAAAAGTAATGAATGCAAGTCCAAGAAAAAGTAATCCAAGTCCATTTACTTTGTTATAAAAAAAGACTAAAGCTAGGGTGAAAGCAATTAGAGTAGCTAGGGATTTCACATCATCCCCCCCATTCCTCCACCCATATCCATTCCGCCCATTCCACCCATTAATCCAGCATATGGATCAGCAGGTTGAGCTTGTCCAGATTTGTCAACACCAATTAAATAACCAAGCATAACAAGACCAAGAAGTGCAATTAACCAATAGTCTTTCATACCAACCATCGAAATATAATAAAACGCAATCATTCCAATAATAATTAAGATGGTTGCTTTTGATTCTCTTGTTGCAACAATTAAAATTGCTGCAGCTGCAACACCCATCCAAAATTCTCCAAAACTTACAATTAAAGCCAAAAGAGTTATTGAAATTAAATAATTCATCATGTCCATTTTTTCACCAAATTTTATATTGATTTTTTATAAATATTTTATTTTGGAATTCTTTCAGCAACATCTTTTCCAAAAGTTGCAATCAAGAATAAAATTACTGGAACCCAAAGTATCCAAATAAAAATATATAAAATAAAATAAACTATCATCAAAGTAAATATTATTGCAAGTGTTTGACCCATTAGTTTCTTTGACCAATTGTAGATAAAAATTGTGTAAAGGACAAGTAAAATTAAACCAACTGTTGCCAAGAAATTTGACCCATCTATAGCACTCCAAAAATCAAATAACATATTTTATCACACAAATATAATTGTTTTACCTTCTTTTAAATTTAATTAATTACTGATTAAACTAAATTTAATTAAATTAATTCAAGTTTAAATCATATTAACCTAAATTTAATTAAAATTTAATGTTTCTTTAGAGTAGTTCCAAGCCCCCAAACAATTACTCCCATTCCACTCATACTTAGTAAAGTTAAAAAGAACCATCCCGCAGCCCCTAGCCACCACCATTTTATTACAAGGAAATAAATTAAAATTCCTGAAAAAAGTAGAGTTAAGATACTATTTCCAAGGTATCCTCTAACTGTTGTAACTATTGTAAAAATTAAAATTATTCTTACTAAAATATCTGCAGCTGGAAAATATTTCATGATTAAGGGAAGTAAAAAAACAACTCCTATAATTGCAAGTGCAATAATAATCAAAAGATTTCCTTTTTGATTAGTTTTTTTTGAAAAGATTAATGCATTTAATAAATAAATAAATTCAATGAATTCATTAAATTTTGAAACAATAAAATTCTTAACCATCATCTTTTCCCCATCATTTGCATAATTTGATTTTGTCGTGCTAGATAATCTTTTCCATTACCCACTCCACCTTCTTGTTGTTCACCAGGATTAGGTTGAGGTTTAACAAAGAAGAAATCAATTATAACTCCAGTAAATCCAAATGCACTCAAAACATAAAGTACATAAACTCCACCAAATATCATGAAGTTGTCTAGTAAAATTAACCAAGCCATTCCAAGCACAATCATGATTGAAAGAATATTTACTCCCATATGGTTTTTTACATATCCAATAATTGCAAGAAAAGTAAATAATTTTAAAACTAAAGCCATATCACTAAAAAGACCATCTAAAAAAAGAATTGAATTTAATAAAAAACTAAACGAATTAGTTAATAAAAAATTTGTTTCAAACATGATAAATATAAGATTCTCAAATATAAAAATATAACCTTAGTTAGTTAAATTTTAGACTTAAAAAATAATTATTTTTATATTATCCTAAAAAAAGCGTTTTTAAAAAAATTAATTATAGATTTTATCATGATGATCAAAATCAACGAACAAAATGAAATTATTCTCTTTAAAATAAGAAAAAGTTAAAACAAAACTTTTGTCAATATGAACTCTTTTTTTATCAGATAAATTATTTCTTAAATTTTTATAATTTTGAATTGTTATTTCATCTGAATTTATTATTTTATCCATCTTTTTCTTTAAAATTTTTAATCTATTTCTATCCTTTTTACTTAAAATTTGAATTTTTTCTTTTAGTTCATTAGACAAATCAAAATCAAAAGGCATGATTTAATCACTTAAACAATTCATCAAATTCACTTTTATTCATTTTTTTAAATCCATTTTGTTTAATATGATTTTTTTCAATTTCTAAAACTTTTTTCACATAGTTATCAGATGCATCTAAATCATCATTTTCATGAAATTCTTCTTTACCATACATATGAAGAAACTTATTTATTGCTTCACTTTTGTCAGTCAAATCATATTTTGCTTTAACAATATTTAATATTTTATTTGAATAATCATCTAAAGAAACTCTTGCAATAGGCATAAAACCACCTATGCACACCATGTGCATACTATATACCCACCATATACACATATTAAAAATATATTCTTTTTAGAAAAAATTAATAATTAGTGAATAAAAATAAACTGTCCTAAAATAAACGAGTTTTTGAACAAATGTTAATCGCTCATGAATTTTATTATAATGATCAAAATCTAAAAAACATAAACTTTTTCTAGATTAAAAAAATACAAGAAATTTAAACATATTTTAGATATTCTTCAAAAAAATTCTTATAAGTGTTTTCATATTTTTCAACTAAAAATTTTTCTAAATTTCTTTTATACCCATTATCAAAATCTTCCAAACACTTAAAATAAGCAGTTCTTTGACTTTTTCTTATTATTAGTGGCATATATCCACATTCAATTAATACCACATTTATTAAAAATCTCCCAACTCTACCATTACCATCATCAAAAGGATGTATCTTTTCAAACAACCCATGAATATTAGCAGCAAGTTTAATGGGGTGCAAATTACGATTTTTTTTAAAATAATCAATTAATTCGTTAATTTCTTCACTTACTTTTTCAGGAGGAGTAGTATCTATTTTTCTACCAACTAAATAATTTGGAATTTTTTTAAATCCTGCCATTATACCCATATCTCTTACCAACAATTTATGCATCCCGATAATATTTTTAACAGAAAATTTAAATTTTTTTGAAATTACAAGTTCAAGAACATCTCGCGTATTTTTTGTTTCATAAATTTCCCTTAAATCTTTTCCTTCAACAGATAATTTTTCAAAAAGAGTCATAGTCACATCTTTAAGTGTCAATGAATTTCCTTCAATAGCGTTTGATTCAAAAGTAAAATTTGCTGTAAACCTATTCCATAAATCTTTTTTTTGGTTAGGAGTTAATTTTTTAAGTATTTTTTTATAATTAAAATTCATTTCTTCAATTTTTTTTATTTTATTTTCATTAAACAAATTATCCTTTGTATAATTACCAATTGCATAATTAATAAGTAATATTTTTTCTTTATCTTCAAGAAAAGAATCAGTCAGTTTATCCGATTTATTATTAATTATTCTCTCAACTGATGTAACTTTACCATTTGACAACCTAATTGATTTAGATGCATAGTAATACTTTTTACCATTAATTACTTTTTCTTTTGAAAAAACCATAATATTATTTATACCTACAAATATTTAAAAATATATTTATTGTAGGTATAAATCACTTTTTGTAATTAAAAATAAACTGTCCTAAAATAAGCGAGTTTTATAAATCAAAACAAATTTAATTAAACTAATCACTAAACATTAACAATTCTAAAAATTAGTAAATTTAAATAATAAATCACAATTCTAAAATTAAACTAATTATTGTCCAATCAAAGTTAATTCTTTAGCTTCTTGTGCATTATTATTTCCAGATATGTTAGCTATTCTTTCTGGATTCCACCAAAATGACAAAGTTGTTTCATCATTAGTTATACAAACGTCCGTATTTCTAACTAAATCAAATAATTGTGTAATATTTTGCACACCTAAACCATTATTTAATTCAATTCCACTAACCCCATTTAATGAGTTTACTTGTGAGAAATCAGCATTTGCTGTCCAAAATAATGTTTCAGGATTAGCAGATTTAATCACATAACTATTCATTGTTGGAGTATAAATTATTGTTTTCAAATATAAGTTTCCATTATTTGTTGCATCTTGGTAATCAAATCCATATTCATTATCTTCTTGTATATAATAATCAGCCGTGTTATTATAAACTTCATTTGCATTTGCTCCATAAAAGTCTTTACTCTTTGCTGCACCAGTCCAGTAATTCATACTGTTTCCAGTTGTTACTAGTCCACCATTTACTTTTTCAACAGTATATCTCATTGAGCCACTTGTTCCGTTTAATGTAAATTTTGAAATTATTGGTGTAGCAAAATTTGGAGAGAATGAAATTCTAGCAGTACTTCCATTATAATTAAATGAAGCTAATTGTCCTCTTGTACCAAGACTTGAATTAACTAATTCAAAGTTATTTAATAATTGGACATTTGTTTTGATATAACCGTTTCCAGCAGCAAGAGGGTGAGTAGAAACATCATTTGAAATATTTATTTCTTCACTTCCACTTGCAAGTAAATATTCAACCCCATAATCAAGTCGCCCATTAGTTAATCCAACTTTCCCATCAAAAGGCATACTATAAAATGGATACATTACAGTCGGAGTTTTAATTAAAAGAACTGATAAATCAATATTAGTTCCAGTGTCAATTATTTCAAACTCATCACTAAAATCAATATCTAAGAAAATATCATAAAGTCCTGCTTCTACGTCAGTATAATTTGTGAATCTTCTATTTAATCCGTATTTTCCACTATCTAAATAAGCTAATACTTTTTGTTCAAAAGCATCTGTTGGTCCTTGTAATAAATTATTTGTATAATAATTTTTGAAATCTTTAAAGAAATTTTCACTATAATTTTCTTTTATTAAATATGATGAAAAGTTAATGTAAGAATATAATGTGTCAGCATTTGGTATATCTGTTGTCCATTCTATTTGGTCAGCATTTGCTAAATAGTACATTATACTTGGTAATCCACCAACTCTTTGTGTTGATTTTAATGCCCAACAGTCAGTAGTATTCATTGGATTTTCAAATGCTTTAGTAACTGCTTTTCTATTTCCACCATCCCCATTAACTACGGCTGTAATAAAATAAATTCCATTATATTTTGGCACGCCAATTTCAGATAATTCAATTTCGTTTTCTCCATTTTCTAAAGTTACAGTTAGTAATTGTTGTTCTGGTTCGCCTTGACCTTTAACTGCAATTGCCATATTTGTTGTTAATGAGGCCCCTGTATTATTTTCTACAATTACAGTTGCTGTTAGTGAATCACCCGCAACTAAAATATTTGTAATGTTACTTACTCCAGCTCTATTTGCAGCAACTATTTCAGTTACACTATTTACTTCTTCCATTTGTTCTTGTATGTCAGAATAAATTGGATTTTCTGGACAAGTTAAATCATTGTTTAAACTAAAGAATTCTTCAAGTTTTGCAAGTTTTTTAACTACTGATATTGTAAATTGTGTTCCATCACAATAAATTGAATTAGGGTTCCCATAGTCACATTCATTTATTGCAATATCATTCCAACCCCATTTAAATTTAACAGCAGGCAAAGCAGCTTCTCCAGTTGATCCACTTAATGATCCATTATAGCATGAAATTGATTTTTTAATTTTTGCTCCTTCTTCTTCTGGATAACCAGTTATTACTCGCATATGGAATTTTTGTGTGTATGGTGGATTTTTCATGATTGGTGTACAAGCTCCACTATTTTCATCAGAACCAATCCAGTAATTTGAAAAGTTTGAATTATTACAAGTTACATCAAATGCATCTTCTGTTGATGTGTTTAAAACTGTTGTAGCATCTGCTCCAACAGGTATAAGTGGACTAGTTCCGTGTTGATGTACGTTTGCAGCAACAGTTAATACACCATATTTAGCTCTTGGTTCATTTAATGATGCGTTATCAAATTTAATTGCAACATTTTCTATGTTTGAATAATCTGCATCAGTAAAATCCCAGTTAGCAGTTATTCCCCCAAGTGTAAAAGATAAAGGTAAAGCATCAGATGGTATAACTTTTGATTCAGTAGTTCCATCAACTAATTCAACTTCTTGAGTTTGGCCTTGTAAGAATACTGTAAAGTCTTGGAAAGGTACAATTCTATCATTGTCTGCACATTTATAAGAATCACTAAATCCCATTATAATTGCACCAGCTATTGCACCAACTAAAGTAAAAGAACCTTGAACATAATTAAAGAAAGAAAGTTTTTTGTAAACTGGTTCATTGCTTGAGAAAGAAAGTTTTTGGAATTTGTCTTGGATGGATACAGATTTCAAAGAGCCATTTTTAGCAGTTGCCCTGTTATTCAAATTATCTGCTGTTATTGAAATCCAGCTTTTATCACCATATGTATTTAAAATACCTGATTTTAAATTAGACAACTCCCCATTAGAAGCATTATAATATTTAGCACTTGTTGATGGCGTATCAAAAACATAACTTTTTGTTGCAGCATCATATGAAACAGCCCCCAAATAATCCCCTTTTCCAATAACTTTTGAAGAATATTGAGTAATATTCCCTGAAGAATCTGAATAAATATATGCTGGACTAGATCCAATCTCCATATCATCAATAGCAATATCCAAACTACTTTTCATATTATTTAATTTACTTAATTCAGTCGCTTCGCTAGCTGTTAATCCAGTAGATGAATTTTGTTTTGTATTTAATTCACTAATTCTTCCGTCAACAGTTTTACTCTCACCACTTGTTTCAACTTCTTTTTCAGTTGTTTTTGTTTCACCTTCTTTTTGTGTTGGACTAAATGATGATCCAATCATACTTCCAATTGTTGCTCCCATCATTGCACCAGCTAATCCTTTTGCCCAGTCAAATCCTGCGTCTTCTTCTCCCCAAACACATTCATCAGCTTTTACTTTTACATCTTGCATTAACATTCTATTTTCAAGTAAAACAACATCGCTTGTACCTTCCCCAAGCAAAGATAATTCAGTTTTTGATAAATAAAAGTATTTTCCATCTTTTGCTTTAAAAGATACTGGCACTTCTCCAACATAAGTAAATCCACTTGACTTATTAGCAAGTCTAGCCCAAACTGTTACACCATAAGTTCCAGGAAGTGTAGGAGAAGAAACGTCTATTTCTTTTGATTCGCCTTTTATTGTAAAATCTTTGTCACTTAGTGAAACTGTGCCTTCTGTAAATCCAGAGCAACCAGAATCGTCTTTACATAAAACAAATTGTATATTTTCTCCTAAGCATCCTGATGCATCCACGGTTACTGTTGATGTTTCATCAAATGCAACTGGCGAAGAAGTTGATGAGATTGAAACACATTCTTTTAAATTTAAAACATTTGCAGTAAAATCAAGTGTTGAAGGTACTGTGCCAATTGTTTGATCTTGAAATTTACCTTCAATTGTAACATTAATTGGAACACTTTCTCCAATCGCTTCGTTACTAGGCACATAAGTAATGGAACCAAATAGTTTTTCACCGGCCTTAAATCCACTTAATAATTTTCTTTTTGAATTGTCTAGTGCTGAACGTGCAGAAGTTGATGATGAACCACTTTGTACAGAAATATCAGCAGTTCCATTAAGTTCTCCGTTTGCTTTTACATAAAGTTCTTCAATATCAATACCTGTTCCTTCTGATTCACAAGCGTTTGTAATTTCAAATCTGTAAATTATTCTTCCCATTTGTGTAGTTTCTTCTTGAACTGCATTTTCAATTTTAATACAAGCTTCTGATGTTGATGCACTTGATGAAATATTTACATTTAATGGAATTGTTGTATCATAAATTAAATTAGTTGAGCCAAGTTTGTAATTAATAATTACATTTCCACTTATATCATTTGTTCCAACATAATCTTGTCCAATTGCATTGTCTAATCTCATTTTAATTAAGTCAAAAGTATCAGAATCACTAGCTTCTAATTCAGTTCCAATAAATTGTTCAATATAAGCAGTTAGTGCACTTTCATTTATTATTCCGCTAAATGGGGCATCAAGTTTTATACCAGTTATTGAAATTAATTCTTTTGTTTTGTTTCCAATTCCAACTGATTCAGTTACTTCTCTTTTTGAAACTGTGTTTAATGAAACTCCAATTTCACTAGGATTATATTCTACAATATTTTCAGAAACTGTTAAAGCATATCTTTTTCTTGAATAATCTGCTTTTGAAACATCAATATATATTTTTGTTGATGGATAATGTGATCCAGTGTAAACCTCTGCTACACCAAGATTTGATGTATATTTTCTATCAACTAAATATTCATCATAACCTGCTTGTTTTGCATAAACTTCTACTTTTGCATTAGGTATTAATTCATTTTGTTTATCTTTTGTAGTAACTTCTAAAAGTGTGTTACTTAATGATGGAATAAAAGTTGGATCAATTAAAGCAGTCATTTCTGACTCAGTTGGCACGGAAAAGTTTATTTCCTTAGTAAATACTTTTTCTCCATCAGATTTTAGTGTAATTTTAATTAAATTATTTCCTGTTTTATTTCCTTCAAGCACAAAGTTTGCTGTAATTGAAGTAAATTTAGGCATTGAAGGAATTTCTAAATTATTTATTTTTGTAAATGCTTTTGTATCACTTACAAGGATTGTATTAAGAGATGGAGATTTTAATTCATAAGATAATATTTTTGCCCCTTGTCCATCACTACCAATAACTTCCATATCCATATATAATTTTTTTGCATCTATTCCATAAAGTACATCTGAATTATTTGTAATTAAAAATGAGTAATCGTAAATCTTTGAGCCAGATAATGAATAAGGACTTGTTATGTATAAAAGTTCGTCTCTATCATAAAATTTTTCTCCTCTTAAACAAAATGCATCTTCACAATATCCATCTCCACCAACAAAATATTTTCCAAATAATTCATTATTGTCATCAGGCAATCTTATGCCATCAAATTTTGCACTCCAATAAAATGTTAGTTCTTCATCAACTGGCACATTTTCTTTTATTCTAAAATTTACTTTTACTACTCTTCTTCCAACACCAAAATTATCAAAGCCTACATTTATCCACTTAGCTAAACTATCTGTCAAGTATTGAATATCTTTAGCATTATCATTAAAGTAAGAAGTTCCTCTTGCTTCGTCACTTATTCCACTAGCATCAATACCAGTTATTTGGATGTAATCATTTTCCATTAATGTTTCTTTTCCTGCTCTAAAATACATTTCAATTTGATTATAACTTTTGTCAGCAGTTAAATAAAATTTTGCAGAATATGTTTCAGTTGGATTTAAGTAATTTGCAACAGTGCCATTTGAATTATAAATTCCATTAAAATCAATTGCTGGTTCAATAATATTTGTTAGAAGTAAAACATCCACTCTTTTTTTCTCACCTGAATTAAGGAAAAATTCTTCAGTAGCATAATTTTCAAATTCATCACCCTTGATTACAATGTAAACGTATTTTCCAGATTTTACTTTTATTTTGCCTACTCCGTTTTCAATCAATATAGCATTTGATACTTCATTGTCAGCATTGTCATAAATTTTCATTTCACCATTTACTTTTTTTCCCTCTTCATCAGTAGCATAAACTTCAATATCAGTGTAACCTAAATTCATTTTCACATTAAATAGATTTTCTTCTGTTAACACAATTTTCTTTGATTCTGATTTTCCATTTTTTGGATTTTTTACTGCATAAGCATAAACTGGTTTTGTTTCATTAGGTAGGCGAGTAAATATTTTTCCGTTTGTGTCAGTTAATAAATAATTATCACCAATACTTTCATTTAGTTCTACTAGTGAATCGTCAGCATATTTAAAAAATACTTTTGCATTTGCAACTGGTTCGTCTTCTTGATCAACTACTTGTGTAATAACTTTTCCAGAATTTGATGTTGTGATTAAATCAAGTTTTAGTGTAACTGCTGTTGTTCCAATAGCTAGATTGTTTAGATCAATTTCTTTTGCAAAGTAGCCTACTCCAATATCCCCTTCTTTTTTTGCAGTAACTTTGTAACTACCTAAATCAAAAATTGCAAATTCAATTATTCCGTTTGAGTTAGTGTCTTTTTGTGAAATTACATTTCCTGTTGATGATTTTAAAGTTACTTTTGCACCAGTTATCAAACTATTGTTTGTTGAATTTTGAACAGTAACTTTTATTCTTGCTTTTATTTCTTTTGAAACATTCATTGATTGAGTTATAATTTTACCAAATGGGACACTTACATCAGTTTGATATGCTGAAGAATAATTATTGTTTGTTTCTGAAACTGCAACTGTATAAATGTCCGGATTTACTTCAAATTCAACTGTTGAAGAAGAAGTTGATTTTGTTTGTTTTTCTCCATTACTAGCAGTAATGATTACATCAAAATTTGCTCCACTTACTGCAGAACCATCATTTCTAATATTAACAATCAATTTTGATTTAAGAGTTTCATTTGCTTCAAGTAAAAAATCTACTTTTGAATTATTTCCATTTACAATTATTCTTTTTTCTTTATATTCCGGTATTGAAACTGATGCATAAAGTGTGTTACATCCATCAGGCATATTTACATCAATTGAGCCATACCTTGTTACACCACTTATTGGATTAGGTGAAACAGAAGAATTTGAACAAGAAAAATTAACTGTTGTTGTGTCTGTATAAACCGAATAAGTTTCTGGTTTCTTTAAAGTCACAGTATACATTTTGTAAGCTGAAAATGAATTTGATTTTGCTTTAATAGTTTTTGAAAAATTTAATTCATCAACAATAAAAGTTTCATTTATTTTTGTACCATTAGCTAAATTAACAATCACATTTACTTCACTATCTAGTGGAATATTAGTAAAAACTGCATATCCTTGTGCACTAGTTTTTCCAGTGAATGAATTAGTTATTTCGCCATCTTTTAAAACATTTAAAACAATGTTTTGATTAGTTACATATTCATCAGATAAATCTTTTACAGTTAAATTAACTGTTGCCATTTGTTGAGTAATTGGAAATTGACTAAATAATAAAATTCCAATTAAAAGTAAAACAGTTAAAATTAAAACAATAAATAAAACAAAAGAAGGCACAACATTATCTATCTTATCAACTATTGGATCAAGTCCAAATTTATCAACAAACTTATACCATTTGTCTTCCATCAAATAATAAAAATCTTTTAGGCCCATTTAATCACTTAATAATTATATATAAAAGACATTTAGAATATTTAAAGTTTATTATTGAATTTTAATTTATAAAAATTAGAAAAAAATATTTAATTGAAAATTAATTATTGGTTTAGTTTTATTTAAAATCAGTTTCATTAATTTCAGTTATTTTAATTATTGCTTTTAATGTTCCTTTAGCAATCACATCGTGATTTGGAATTGTAATTGGTGATTTAGTAGGGTGTCTTAAATGAATATGACTCCCTTTTTGATCCCTTATATAATATCCTTTTTTACAGAGTAATTTAACCAAATCTTTACCAGACACCGGTTTTAAATTCATAAATTTACTGCAATAGTTTCAATTTCTTGTTTTCTAATTAGTGGAACGCCATCTTTTACAAGAGATTCCATATGTAATTCAATTGCTTCTTTTATATTTTCCAAAGCTTCTTTTTTTGTATTGCCTTGGCTAATGCACCCTGGTAAAGAAGGAACAGTAACTATGTACACCCCATCATCATCTTTTTCAAAAACAATTTTAAATTCCATAATTAACAAATACTAAGTTGTTAATAAAAAGTTATCGTTAATTTAAATTTCTAGTCTAATTTAATTTCTTCTTTTCGTCTAACTTTTTATAATTTTCTTGGAGAGGGAATTGATTGAATAATACGAAAAGCACCTTCTGTGTTTGTACAGTCAGTTTCTCTTAATTTACCATCTTCAGCTATCAATTTCAACTGTAGACAAAATGTCGACAGTTCAATATTTGTTGATTCTAATTCTCTTATTTTCACTTTGTACCAATAATCTCGAGGATTTTCGCTTTCAGTTAGTGCTCCAACTATGTCTACTACGGAAAACCACCATTCGTTTTGGTGCCAAGTTTTCCTAATTTTTTTATCTTGAAAAACTGCTAAACTTTTTTCTTTATCCATTTTATCACAGCTAATTACATTTACTTGCACACTAAATATAAATCAATCACAAGTAATTAGCCGATAGATTAAACAAAAGATGATATAATCACCCAACTTAATAAAATTATATCAAATTAACCAAGATAATCAATTAACAAATTTAATTCAGTAGTATCAATATCATCCCTAAATTCCAAATCATTATTTTCAATAAATTCTTTTTCTTCTTTAGTTAGAGAATTTTTTGATTTTAAAGATTCAAGTTTATTATAAATTTCAGTTAATTTTTCAGAAATTGCTTTATAATAAGAAGGTATATTTGGATGAGTAACTAATTTTTGATAAATTGGAATTTCTCCATTTATTCCATTAAATATTTTTTTATTTTTTATTCCTCTAAAAGGTAACCATTTACCAGGCAATTTACTATTCCTCCCTGTGCTTCTATAAAAAGGCATTATTTGTCCATCACTATTCATAATTATTAACACTGGTCGTTTGAATCTAGCAAATTTAAAACCAGTTCTTAATAAAACAAAACTATGTTCTTCAGAACCATATTTAAATGAAATTAATGTTTGTTTTTTAAAAATTTGATTAATTAACGGAATAGACAGTAAAGATCCTAAATATAATCTTCTTGATTGAAGCATTCTCTTTCTTCGTAATGGCGTATCAAATTTTGATGCTGTTTTAAATCTAGTGGATTGTTTTTCACCAAGTTTTACTAAACTAGCACCAGATCTTGATTTTAAATTTGACATAAATTCTAATTAGACATCATTGGAATGCATGTGTCTTCAATTTGTTTAATCTTTGATTCTAATTTATCTAAACCAGTAGTGTTATTCCAATAGTAGTTTGTTCCACCAAGTACACAAACTTGTTCGTTTTTTACAGCATCAAATACTTTTTGTAAAGAATCAATTGTTGTTGCAGTATTAATTACTAATTCTGATCCACTTGAATTTGTTGTAGTAAAAGTTGCACTTTCTTTTGAATTTAAGATTCTTAATTTTCCACTAGATTCAGCAGGGAAGTATATTGCACCTTTGTATCCAACTAAACCTTTAAAGTCTGTATTTAACCATTCAAGCCCATATCCGTCTGTTGATGATTGACCAAAGTCTGAAATGTATTTTTGTGAATCCATTGAATATCCACTAAAATCAACACACCCTTGTCCAATCCCTGTCCATTGTAACATTGTTGGGCCTTTAAATTGTGGTTGACCGTCAACTTCAGCAATGTAATTTACATAAGCATCTCTTGAAGTATTTTTATTTACTGTTAAAATTAAAGGAACATATTTACTTGGTAAGAATTTTAAGTTCGCTGCTGCTCCGCTTGTTCCAATTATTAAAATTGCCCCGATGTTTTCTCCATTTAATGAATAGAATGCATCTGGTCCTTTTACTACTGAAACTTGTGTTGTTGAAACACAGTTACTTGCAGGATCGTGTTTTGCAATTATTGTGCCAGCATTTTCTGTTAAAACTAATGCTTCTTCTGAATCTTGGATTATACTTGTTCCATAACCTTGTCTACCATTTCCAGTTCCAATTCCAACTTCACCGTCAAATGCAATTTCATAGATTGAAGAATAGTTGTCTGGTTTTACCCAATTATCTAATTGTACAACAACTTCCTCAATATCATTTAAGTCATTCCATGTCCAATTATCGTTATTGAATTTAACAATTATGTTTGCAGTGTATTTTCCTGCTCGCCATTGTATTGGTCTTACTTTAAATTTTTCACTTAAGAATAAATCTCTTACTTTTTCTTTGTATTCACTATCAGAACCAAATAATTTCATTAAATAGTCATCTAAGTCACTCTTAAAATCATCACTAAATCCATCTTTAATTAAATTGATTGTGAAAACTGTGTCAGATAAGATTGCATTGTTTGCCATGTTGTTTGCAGATAATACTTTTTCAAAGATTCCTGCTTTTGTTGAGTATTCTTCACAATTTTGAACAGTTTCTTGTCCTAAAATTAACGTAGCACTTATTGTATCGTTTGTTTTGTTTGAATTTAAGCATCCATCACATAAATCAATTGTTGTTAAAGTTGAATTTATGTCAAAGTAACCTGTTCCAATATCGGCTTGACTAAATCTTACAATTATGTTTGCGTCTGAAAGGAATGTTTTTTCTTCTTCTACACTTGTTACTTCACTACCATCTTTTCTTGTTAAAGTTGTAGTTAATTTTACAGTCAATTCTTTACTATTGTTTGTTCTAATTATGTGTTTAATTACTACATCACTACCTTCTTCTTTTGATGAAATTTGCGTTATTGCTACATCTTGACTAGTGTCACTTAATTCATTTGTATTTGTTCCAACATAATCTAATGCTGTTGGACATTCTGTAAGATTATTTGACTTAAAAAATTCTTGTATGTCAATTGTTTTCTTTAAGATTTCAATAAATGCTTGTGTTGAATCACAATACACATAATTTGCATTACTTGTATCACAAGTATTTTTACTAATTCCATTCCATGTCCAATCAAACTTTACTTTTGGAACTGCATTTATTCCAGTTGTTCCTGCTTTTCCACCAACACTACAATTTGGTTCTTCACTAGTTTGACAAGGGAATGTGTTTGGTCCACATTCAACATATTCAAAACTATTGAATAATAAATGGAATTTTTTCTTATAATCTCTTACTTCTTTTACTGTTAAATCTTCTTGTCTTATTTGAGCAACTGTTGCTTCTGTTGGATTTAATAATTCACTAAAGAAAGATCCTTCTTCTTCATAATCTCCTCTTTCTATTGCTTTGTCTCTTATTTCATCAAATGAATATTCTGTTGCATAAACATTTTCTTTTCCAGTAACTTCTAAGATTCCCGCAAATGGTTTTAATTTTGTTTCTTGTGTTTGTCCATTTCCAACAAAAGTTAATTCTCTTTCTTCTTTAAGTCCAAGTGTAGCACTTAAATTTGATGTGTTTAAATTGTAACCACTAGCCGTTGTTGAAACTTGAGTTGATGTATCAGTTGCTAGTGCTTGATAATAATTATCATAATCATAAGTTGGTGCTTCTGCTACTTGTAAAGTTACTCCACCTTCACTAGTTAAAGTTGCACTAATAAATTTCACTAAATCTACTGTAAAAGATTCTTGA
>JAQUZG010000012.1 GCA_028691435.1 Candidatus Iainarchaeum sp. | reverse complement strand
TGATTAAACCAAACCACATAAAACAAAGTAATGTAAATAAATAAAAATAATCTAAATAAAATATCGTGTGTCAAATTTTCAGCATTTAATCCAAATAACAAATAAATATTTATTACTAAAATTATTCTAATAAAATTAAATATGACTCCAACAATTATTGCAAGTAAAATTCCGTTTAATTTTTCTTTTGACTTTATTCCAATACTTGCAAATATTGCCCCACATAAAATGATTATTTCAAATATTCCTGTACAAAGCCATGAAATAAAAAATTGTTGATTTAGTCCATTTGAAATTAAATCAAATGAATATACTATTTCCCCAGTTTCTATTTCAACTAATCCAATAAAATTTGTTTTAATGCCTTGTAAAGATAAAATTGATTCTATTGTTTTACCAGTAAATTGTTTAATTGGAATTTGAAATGGTGTTAAAATTATTGAAAAAAATAAAAAGAAAACTAAAAATAATAAAATAAAAAATGTAAATTGTAATCTTTTACTTTGTTTTATTTTTTCTTCATTTATTAAAAAATAATTTTTTATTGAATCAATAAAATTTAATTTTGAAGATTTTGTTTTTGAAGAATTAATTTTTGATTTAGATTGTTTACTAGAACTAATTGGTTTTTTAATAGATTTTTTAACTGGTTTTTTATTTTGCATTTTAATCACTATCTAATCAAATATTGTTTTAGAAGTATTTATATATTTCTTAAAACACTAAATAAATAGATATTTAGGAAATGACTTATTATGAATATTGGAAATTTTAAAGTTGGAGATTATGCAGTCAAAGATATTGGCGGAAAGAGAGCATTAATCTTTGATTGTAAACATTGTATTTATTCTGCATCTGTTGCTGATGATCACCACTGTATGTTTCACACAATTAAAATGCTTGGAAATGTTGAAGCAAATCAAATAGTTTTTTCAGAAGTTTATGAAAGAGTATATGGTGAAGAACAAACAAAAATGTTAATGGAAATAGCAAACTTAATTCAAAAATTAAGTGTTGAAAATATTTGGAGTTATAATCATTTAGGAAAAGCAGAGCAAAAATGTGAACCTTTTTTTCCAGATCGTCATAGAATAATAGTAAATATTGCAAATGATTTAATTACATTTGATCCTTTAATGGCTTATTTAACTTTAACAAACGAATTAAAAAAACAACAAGAATTAATTAAAAATGGTGATGCTAATTATGTTGAGTGTAGTGAAAAATATTTAGCAACTCTTATTTCATTAAAAAATAGTTTTGATCAAACTTTATTAATTACTAAATCAAAAAAATTATTAAATTCTTTAGAAGATGTTCCAAATACAAAATCAATTTATAAAGCAATTTTTGAAGCACAAATCAAACCATCTTTTATTGGTTCCAAGATTTCTTTTGAAGGAATGGATAATTTTGAATTTATTGATGAGTATACAGTTAATGAATCAAATGTTCAAATTTTATCTGATCCAAACAAAGTTGAAAAAATTTATTTTGTTAATCCTCCAGAATATTCATTGGCTCCAGATTTATATTTTGTTTTAAGTAAAACTAGAGAAATTGTTGCTACTTATAAACCTGGAAAAACTTCATTAAGTACCGTTGCAAATTCAAGAAAATATTTTGAAAGAATGTATGAATCAACAATCAAAGAAGTTGCACAGTATAATAAAATTAATTTATCACCAGCAGATATTGTTTCTTTAAGTAAAGTTGTTGCAAGATACACAGTAGGTTATGGAATACTTGAAGTTTTACTTAATGATAGAAAAGTAACTGATATTTATATTGATTCTCCAATTGGAAGTAAACCAATTTATTTGGTACATAGTGAATATGGACAATGTCAAACAAATGTTACATTTACTGAAAGTGAAGCTAATGCGCTTGTTTCTAAACTTAGAGCAATGTCTTCTCGTCCTTTTGATGAAGCACATCCTGTTCTTGATTATGATATACCTGAACTTGAAACAAGAGTAGCAGCTATTGGCCCACCCCTTTCTCCTGGAGGAGCGGCATTTGCATTTAGATTACATAAGTTAACTCCTTGGACACTTGAACAATTTATTGATAATAAATATGTTAATGCTTTAGCTGCTGGAATGATTTCTTTTTTTATTGATATGCAATCAACCACTCTTATTGCTGGAAGTAGAGGTTCTGGAAAAACTTCTCTTCTAACTGCTGCACTTCTTGAAATTCCTCAAAATTCAAGAATTATAATTCAAGAAGACACTCTTGAATTACCAGTAGATTACATGAAAAATATCGGATTTAATATGCAAAGACTTAAAACAAAAAGTGCAATTAGTGTTTCTAAAACTGAAACTGAAGTTGCTCCAGAAGAAGCACTTAGAACAGCGCTTCGTTTAGGTGATTCTGCACTTATCCTTGGTGAAGTTAGATCAACAGAAGCAAAAGTTTTATATGAAGCTATGCGTGTTGGTGCTGCAGGAAATGTAGTTATGGGAACAATACACGCTGATTCAGCTTATGCTGTTTGGGACAGAGTTGTAAATGATTTAGGTGTGCCAACAACTTCATTTAAAGCAACTGATTTAGTTATTGTTGCTAGACCAATTAGATTTAAAGGTTCACTTACAAGACATCGTAGAGTTGTTGAAATCACAGAAATTAAAAAACACTGGAATAATGACCCATCAGTAGAAGGTGGATTACTTGATTTAATGAAATATGATGCTGCAAAAGATAATCTTGAACTTGTTGAAGATAATTTAAAAGAATCAGAATTACTTAAAAAAATACAAGTTATTTCAGGTTTAACTATAAATGATATTTGGGCTGAAATTAGAATGAGAGCAAGTGCAAAATTATATTTAGTTGAAAAGAAAAGAGAACTTAAATTAAAAAAATTACTTGAATCTGAAAACACTTCACAAGCATCAAATAAATTATTAACTTTAAAAGAAGAAATGTTACAAGAAGATGGAAAAATAAATTATGAAGAACTATTAAATAAATTTAAAACATTTGTTACTGATGAACTAATTCCAAGTGTTGAAGAAGAATAAAAAGGTTTTTGTTACTAACAAAAGCTTTTAAGCAAAAATCAATAGTAATAACAAAAACTAAAATAAGAAATTAAAAAAATTATTCTGTTTGCCATTTTAAGATTGGATAAGATCCATTAACATCATGTGACCAAATTGTATCAAAATTCCAATCAGTATAAACTCCACTTGGAATTGGAAGAGTTGTTAGTTCTAAAGTTGTTTTTGGTATACCTTTACCAGTATCAGATTGATTAGATGTGTTTATATCATAATAGGAATTAGAAACCTCTCCATAAGTATTTCCAATTAAGCCTCCAAAATTAATATTCCCAAATACTTCAACAAATGAAAATGAATTAAAAACTAATGAATCAGAATAATTGTATCCTACTAACCCACCAACCCGCCAACCCCCAATAACTACCCCTTCTGCATAACAATTATTAATTAAAGATCCTTCATCATTATACCCAACAAGACCACCAACATACATATTTCCATCTAAATTCACATTAGAAAAAGAATCAGAAATTACCGAAACTTCGTCATTTTCTCCAACAAGTCCTCCAACTATATTTACACCAATAACATCCCCATCAAAGTAAGAATTAGAAATAATTGAACCATAATTATTTCCACCCACTAAACCTCCAACCCCATAATCACCATAAACTTCACCAAAAACATACACATTAGAAATAACAGTTGAATCATCTGTAAGAGCAACTAAACTTCCAACCCATAAATTCCCAATAATATTTGAATCAACCAACCTAACATTTTTTATTTCTGCACCAGAAGTATAACTAAACAATCCAATAAAATTTTTATCATATTGAATAATTGTTAAATTAAAAATATTGAAATCCTGTCCATTAAAAAATCCTTTAAAAGCTTTCAACCTAAAATTTCCAATTGGACTAAAATTAAATCCATTACAATCAATATTATTCATTAGTCTATAGTTTCCATCTAAATGTTTGTTCATATCTTGCAATCCTTGGCAGTCTATGATTTCTTGATAATTGTTGTCCATTGTTAAGTTTAAGTTTGAAACTGTTGATGTGCCACTACTGTTTGTACAATTTACTTTCCATAAATAATTTCCATCAGTAGAAAAAGTGTGAGATAAAATATATGTCCCAACACGATTAACATCACTTAGTGTATTTACATCAACACCATTAACATTCAAACTACAATAATTCAAATCAACACTAGAAGAAACACTAAAATTAAAATCAACAGTCTTACCAGAATAATCTTCATCAAAATCAAAACCACTTGCAGGACTCAACAAAACAACACTAGGCACACTAGAATTCAAAGGAGTAACACCACCACTAGTCGAACTATTACCACCACTACTACTCCCACCACCACTAGTCGCAGTAGTCCCAGGAGAAACAGCATTAGAAAAATCAATATACTCTGACTCAACACAACTCATCTCAATCTTAATAGACTCCGTCTTAGGAATACCCTTACTATCCTCATAAGTCACAGGCACAACACAAACCCTACTAGTCTCAACACCACTACACCTACAACCTAAATCATCGAGTTCAGTCGCACTAAAAACAACACTCTCACCACTAGGCAAAAAATAAGTATACTCACTACCACCAATACTCTTAATTGTAATACCCTGACCAGTCCTATTAGACAAAGAAACTAAACCATTACCATCCCCATCAACAACAGCATCAACAACACTAACACCACTACTAGTCGACAACAACTTATCCCCCGTAACATTAATAGCCTCACCATTACCAAGACCATTAATCAAAAAAACACCCAAAAGAGCAACAATCAAAACAACAGCCAACAACACCAAATACTCAATGGTGCCTTGTGCACAGTTCCATTTATGGAACGATTTTTCGCCAGCCTTTTTGAAAAAAGGCTGAACAAGATATTCTATAGTACCTTGACCATGCAACTTAACAAAGTTGCAAACAGAAAATTTTGATTGACCTTTTTTCAAAAGGTCAGTACCCTGACCAAACAATCCCTTCAAACTTAATCTTTTCATAAAAAACCACTAATTATTATAGTACTTAAACTAATCAAAGTATTTAAATATAACTAAACTTTGGTAAATAATAATTAAACTTTTTTCTTTAATGATAAAATTAATCCAATTGTTGCAATTATTGGGATTATTTCAAGTCGCCCAATAAACATATTAAAAATTAATGTTAGCTTAATTAAAACTGGTGAATCAATTGAAAGTATTCCAACTGATAATCCAGAATTACTTTGTGCAGAAGCTACTTCAAATATAGAATCAACCATAGTATACCCGTGGAAAACAATTATTGCGGTTGAAATTATTAAAAAAATTATCCAAAGTAAAATGAATTGATTTATTTCTTTTATTTGATCATTGGAAATTGATTGACCATCAAATGTTTTTTTAAAAAAAGCATTTTGTGGAAGTAAAACTGATTTTATTTTCCAAAATATACCTTTTAAAAATATTATTGCTCTTGAAATTTTTATTCCACCGGATGTTGATCCAGCACATCCACCAACAATTACAAGCAAAATTAAAATTAGTTTTATAAATTCATCAAAGTTTGCTAACTGCAAAGTCGAGTAATAAGTTAACCCACCACACGTAAAAAATGAAAATGTATAAAAGAATGAATCAAATAAATTCATTTTTAAAGATAAAAGTATTGTGCCAGTTATTCCAAGAAAAATTAAAACTTTAAATTCTGGATCTCTTATAAATAAAAATAAATTTCTTTTTTTTAATACCATATAATAAAGTGAAAAACTTATTGATCCCATAACCATAATAAAAACTAATGCTAAATCTACAAAGTAATTATGTATTCCAACTGGATTCCACCCATTATTTATTTCCGTTAATCCGGCTGTTGTTATATCCATTCCATTTGTTGAAATAGCAGACATTGTATAATTTGTTGCTTGCCATAAATTTTGACCACAAAACATTAAAAGAATAATTCCTATTATTGTTAAACCAATATAAATCAAAGCTATTTTTGTTCCAGCATTTTTTAAATTTTCTTTTAATTGATCCCCTCTTCCTTCTGCACTAATTAGTTTTGTTGTTGTTTGATAAGTAGTCATTAATCCAATTAAAGCAATTAAAACAATTCCTATTCCACCAATCCATCCAACAAATGATCTCCAAAAAATTAATGAAATTGGCATAGTGTCAAGAAATGGTTGCATTACAGTTAATCCTGTTGTTGTTAGTGATGACATTGTATCAAAGTATGCATCTATAAAAGAAAAGTTTGAAATTATTACAAATGGTAAAGATGCAAAAAAACAAAATGCTAACCAAATTATTACTATTGCAAAAAGAGAATGTTTTTGTTCAATTTCTTTTTTAGTTTGAATTTTTTTTAAAATAAATCCAGTAATGAATGTGAGCAGACCTGCTGTAAAAAATCCAAATAATGATAAATAACTTTTATCTCCAATGATTGCAAAAATTATACCAACAATAAAAATTAATGACGCATAAAATAAAACTTCACCACTTAATTTTAGTGAAACTTTAATATCTTCTTTTCCAACTCTTAATAACATAAAATATAGACTGATTTTAGATTATTAAATTTAACTAAAAGATTATTTTTTTAATAACAAAACTAAATTATTAAAATAAATCTGAATTTATAATTACATTGAAATTATTAATAAAAAGATTACAAATAAATTAAAAAATAAATGGCCCAAATAATTTTGATAAATTGAATTATTTTTGTTAAACCAATATGCAAGAATTATTCCAAGTAAAAAAGCAGCAAGTAACTCTGCATTTGAATTATAATCAATGTGTCCAAGTGAAAAGATAACTGAAGAAAAAATAATACTTAAAAAAGTGATAATTTTTACAAGACTAATTTTATTTGATTTATTAGTTATTTTAAGTTTTTCAAAAATAAAATTAAAAATATTTTTAAATCTCTTTAAAAGAAAAGCTCTAAAAAATATTTCTTCAAATAGAGCCATAAAAATTATGACTAGTAAAAATAAGAAAGTGTTTCCAGTAATCAAAGGCATTATTTCTTGTGATACCTTTTCACTATCTCCAATTGGTAATCCAAATTGAATAGACAAATATGAAAAGATTAATGAAAAAATTATATTAAATAAAAATAAAATTAAGAACAGTTTAATTGAACCAATTAATTCGATTGAAATTTTTTTTTGTTTTGGAATTAATTCATTAATTATTTCTTGGTTTGTTTTTTTTCTAAAAAATTTTAAATAAAATATCGGTAACAAGATTAAAATTATGAAAAATAAAATTAAATTTAATAAAAGTTGAGTAGTTATATTAGTTAGCATATAGATCATAATCAATTAAAATTTATAAATGTGATTTTTTAAAAGAGATTAAAAAATTAAAATTAATTTATAGAAAGAAATTATTTTCTTTCTGTAAAACCGCATGCTCCACAAGTGTATCTGTCTTTGTGACTTGCCATAAAAACACCTGGTCCGCATTTTGGACAAAATTTAGTTTTTCTTTTTATTGTTCCATCATTAACATCATAATTAATTGATTTTTTTATTTTTGTTGCTTTTTCTTTTGTTGCACCTTTTGCCATTTTTAATCAACCTCTAAATTTATTTTTTTTCTTCTTTTTTTGGATTATTTCTTTTTTTAATATATGCACTTTCTATTTTTTCTAAATCTTCAACTGTATCATAAATTTTTGCAACAATTTTTCTTTTTGTTGTTCCAAAATTTGAATCAATTTTTTCAACTACAACTTTTTCTTTTTGTGTATTTAATTGAGCACAAAGATTGTTTATGATTTCTTCTCTGTTTACTTGTTTTTCATCCACTTCAGCTTTTATTTCAGCTCTTTTTAGTAATTCATTTCTTTTATTTTCTATTATTGTTAGTTTCATATCCTCACCTACTTAACCTTAATGCATATTTTCCTGTTTTTGTTATACCCATTCTTTTTGCAATTTCTGATTCTTCTGGTTTTAATATAACTACATATCCTCTCCAAAATGTTGTGAATGATGTTTCATTACAGTTTGGACATTTGTCTCCTTCTTCAATTAAAAATCTACATGCTCTACAAGCTTTTTCTTTTCCATTCATTTTTTACCACCTTTTGCAGTTGGTTTTGCTTGTCCAGCATTATCAGCTTTTTTTGCTTCTTTTTGAGCTTGCTTATTTGCTTTATCACTTGCTTTTGAATCAATTCCAGCCCAATCTTCTTTACCAAGGAATGGTTGTCTCATAGTTAATCCAATTTTTGATGATGGCACATCTCCTTTAAGTGAGATTGTTACAACTCTTGCTAGAACTGTGTCTTCTGCAACTATTCTTTTTTCAGTTTTTTTACCAATAAATCCTGGAAGTTTTGCATCATAATTAATAAAATCATCCATTAATTGACTTACATGAATTAATCCTTCAATTGGTCCAACTCTTAAGAATGCACCAAATTCAGTAGCTTCAGTAATTTGTCCTCTTACAATCTCTTGTAATAATGGTTTATAAGTTATCATTTCTATTTCTGCTTCATAAAATGCACTACCGTCACCAGGTATTACATATCCTTCACCAACATCATCTATTCCAGTTACTGCAACGATTAGCCCATATTCTGGATTTAATTTTCCTTCATAATCTTCTTTACAAATTTCAAGTAATGATTGTTTAATTTTTCCACCTAGTTTTTTTGGAGGAACTCTAACTTTATCCATTATTTTTGTTTTATAAAACATGTGCTCACCGTCCAGATTTTTTGGTCAATTAAGTTTAAAAACCCGATTTTTTTAAATCTAAAAATAGGGCATTCTTTAATAAATTTATAATGAAAAGCCTTATAAAACTAACAAGTTTTTATTAAAAATTTTTTTGATAATTTACTCCCATTATGTATACAATTTTAATTAAATAATCCATCAATTTCTACAAATGCCATTTTTCTAATAAATATAGTTTTTCCACCAATTTCCCTAATTTTTTTTCTTAATTCTTTATCATTTGTTGCAATTAAATATTCATTACTTTTTTGAATTAATTCTTTATCCACATTTTCAGTAGTACTTTTTATTAATTCTACTTTATTTACTAATAATACTTGTTCAACTAATTTTAATTCTTTTGCAATTTTTTTATCTTTTGATAAATAATGAAGTTCATCCATAACTCCACTTAACACATAAAATTTTACTGGCATTTTTGATTTTATTTCTTCAAAAGCATGTAATTTATATCTTATCATAGTTAATAAAAAATTTGTATCAAGTAATACTTTTAATTTTTCCATTTTTATCACAATTAATTAAACTATAAATCAAATTAATTTAATTAAAAAAATAATTAAAAAAATAATTAAAAAAAATTACATTACTACGCCGTATGCAACAAGTCTCCATTGACCAGCAATATTTTTACTAATTGCAATTTTTTGTCCTTTTTCAATTATTTCTTCATTTTTTAAAGTTAGTTTTAATTCATCATTAGTTGATTTTGTAATATATCCTATACCAGTGTTTGTCCCAATAGTTAAAACAACAGGTTCATTTTGTTTTAATGTTACATCCTTTACATCAATTAATCTTTCAAATAATGTTACTTTTAAAGTTAAATCTTTTACTGCTGGAGGTAGAGAATCTACTTTTGCAACTATTTTTCCTCTAAGTCTATCATTTTGTCCAACTGCTGGATCAAAGTTTGTCCCTATTGCAATTAATCCCCCTGGAGTAACTTTATCAATTAATCCAAAATTTGTAGATAATGAAATTACTTTTGAAGTTGTTTTTTTTCCATCAATTCCAGGATATATTTCTATTTCATCACCAATTTTTATTACCCCTTGACTAATACTTCCACCAAGTACAGAACCTTTCAAATTTTTTATTTCAGTTCCAGGTTTATTAATATCAAATGATCTTGCAATATACATTTTCAACGGTTTTTCAAGATCCCATTTAGGCGTAACAATGTGTGTTTCAATTGCATCAATTAGTAAATCAATATTTACATTAAAATTTGCCGATGTTGGAATAACCGGAGTATTTTCATAATTATATTCTTTTAAAAATTTTTGAATTTTATTATAATTTTTAATTACTTCTTCTCTTGAAACTAAATCAACTTTATTTTGTGCAACTACAATATTTTTTACACCAGCAAATCTTAATGCCATTAAATGTTCAATAGTTCTTGGTTGAGGACATTCTTCATTTGCTGCAACAACTAAAACTGCCCCATTCATAAGCGCTGCCCCACTAAGCATTGTTGTCATTAATGTTTCATGACCTGGCGCATCAACAAAAGAAACAATTCTTTTTGAAACTATTTCACCATCATTTTTATTTTGAGAATAAATTTCTCCAGCTGGAGTTTTTAATTTATAAAAAGTTGCATCAGCATAACCTAATCTTATCGAGATTCCTCGTTTCATTTCTTCACTATGTGTATCACACCATTTTCCAGTTAATGCTTTTGTTAATGATGTTTTACCATGATCAACATGACCAATCATACCAATGTTTATTTGAGGTTGTTTTGAATCTAAATCATTAGAAATATTTTCTTTTCCATCAGACTTTTTAGTAGATTCTAATTTTACTTTTGGTGTTTTAGTTTTAGCTATTTTTTCTTTAACAACTTTAACTTTTGGTATTTTAACAACATTTTCTTTAACTTTTTTTTCTTTAACAACTTTAACTTTAGTTGTTTTTTTAGAAGTAACTTCTTTTTCGTCGTTAATTTTTTTTGCTCTTGGCATTTTTAAAACCTAAATTTTTTTTAAACTATAAAAATAAAAAGTAAATTAAATTTAAAAAATAATTGATTAAATTAAAATTTAATTTTTTAATAATCAATCATCATTTAATAATTTAATTTATTTTTGTGTTTTTTAATTTATTTTTTTCCTGTTGCTTTTTCTTTTGCACTTCGTTCATCAACTTGGCCTTCTTTTTTTCCAAGAAGTGCATCGATATCAACTGAGCCAGTTTTTGTTACAACTAAATTAACTTGTGAAATATCTTCACTAATTAAATTTCCTCTAACTGAATATCTTTTTCTTTCACCTTTTACAGTTGGATTAAAACCTATTCCCCCAGCTGTTAAGATTCTTTTTCGGGCTGTGCCTGAAACTGAGTTTTCCATTGGAAATCCTTCTTTATCACTTCCGCCAGAAATCTTAGCTTCAAAGCCAGTCAAACCTATTACATCAAGTTTTACATCATCCCCAATTTTTTTACCTACAAAAAGTGGTTTTTCAGATGTAGCACTATATGCTTTTCCAGACTTTGTACTCACTACGAATTTCATATTAATTCCCCCAATTATTAATTTTAATTTTAGATATCTTTAATTAACTTTGTTTTTGTTAAAAATCACTAATTATAACAAATTTTAGCAATTTTATTATTCTGTTGAATTTTTACTTGCTTTTATTTGTTTTATTTTTGTGAATATTTCTTGTTCATCAACTGTAATGTCTGAAGAATATTTTTCAAGATCACAATACTGTGAAATTGGAATACATGAATATAGTTTATCTCCACTAAATAAATTTTTTCCAATATTTCCTTCATCAATTGAAATTGCTACTTCTTCCCCCTTTGTTACTTCTTTTAATTCTTTACCATTGTTTTGTATGCCAGTAACTTTTCCAACAATTTCTCCAGATTTGTTCATCACATTCCAACCAACTTTTAATTTGCCCTCATTTATTCTTACTCCAACTATTGCAGGTTTATTATTCCTAAATAATTTTCCAGGTAAAACTTCAAATTCAACTGGCCAAATTAAACAAGCCATATCTTTATCTTTTTCTACTTTTTTACATTTTTCAACCCAGATTTTATAATCTTCAATTATTTTATAAATTACTTTATTTGAAAAAATTATAATGCCTTTTTCTTCAGCTTCTTTTTCTGCTTCTTTATCAATAGTCACATTAAATGCAATAACAACGGAATAAAGTGGAGCAGTACATTGAGTAGCTAATGCTTCCATAACATCTTTTCGTGTAACATTTCCAATGTCTGTTTTTCTTATACAAATATTTTCTTTTTTAAATAAATTAATTATTGCTTCAAGTGAACCTATTGCATCTGCTTTTACAATTAATCCTTCATGATCACATGAAAAAGTTGATTCATTTATTTCTTCTTTTAATTTTGTTATATCTTCTTCACTTCTTACTTGTGTGATTGTTGATCCAACTAAAACATCATCTAAATTAGGCGCATTTATTTTTACCCCGCATGCTGCGAATACACTTTTTACTGATGAAAATTTTTCTTTTGTATCTCTCATTTCTTGTAAAGGTTTAGGTTGAAGAAGTGCTCTTATTTTTGTTCTAATTATTCCATTTTTTCCAATCACTGCAATTTCGTCATTTACTTTTAATTCACCTTGATAAATTATAACATCAATTGTTTTTCCTAGGCCTTTTTCTTCTTTTGCTTCAAGCACAGCACCTTTAGCAACTTCATTTTCACTTATTTCTAGTTCTTTTTCTAAATATCTTTGAGATAACCCAGCAAGTAAAGTTATTATTTCAGGTAGTCCTTCTCTAGTTTTAGCTGAACAAGGAACAATTGGAATTTGTTTTCCAAATTCACATCTATCAAATCTTTCACTGTTAAAACCATTTTCAAACATTTGCCCAACAACTGTGTATAATTTTTCATCAAATTGTCTTTTTACATTTTCATTTTGACTTGCAAGATTTGCTAAAAAAGAACCTTCTTTTGAAGAATAAAAATGAAGCATGTCAATTTTATTCATAGCAATAATAAATGGAACTTTGTTTGCTTTTAGAATATTGATTGATTCTATTGTTTGAGGTTGTATCCCTTGCATTGCATCAATCACAAGAATTGCTAAATCTGCAATACTTCCACCGCGTTTTCTTAAATTTGTAAAAGCTTCATGGCCTGGTGTATCTATTACAAGAAGGCCTGGAATCTTTAAATTAAATCCAAATTTTTCAATTAATGGCCCAGCCGTTTCTTTTATTGTACTCAAAGGCAATTCTGTTGCACCAATGTGTTGTGTGATCGCACCTGCTTCTCTTTCTGCAACACGACTTGATCTTATCGCATCAAGTAATGAAGTTTTTCCATGATCAACATGGCCTAAAACAGTAATTATTGGTTGTCTAATCATCTTTAATCAACTCAAATTAATTATTTATTAAACTAATAATTATACAATTTATTAAATTAATAATATAATAACAATAAAAATAATAAAAACAATTTAATTGTAATTAATATTAAACTAATTACAATTAATAATTTATTTAATCTTTTTCTTCAAATTTTGATTTTTCTGAACTCGCATAAAGCCAATTAAAATCAATTTTTTCATAATTTATTAATTCTTCATCTTTAAAGAATCTTTTGATTTCAATTTTTGCTGCATTTTCATCTCCGTTTGCATGGATTACATTAGATTGTGTACTCATTGAGTAATCCCCTCTAATTGTTCCAGGTTCTGCATCCCGACCATTTGTTTTTCCAACAAATTTTCTAACTACATTTACTGCATCTTTTCCTTCAAGAACCATAAATACACAGGGAATACTTGACATAAAGTCAGAAAGTTCTTTAAAAAAAGGTTTTTCTTTATGATGACCATAATGTTCGTCTATTTTATTTACATCAAATCTCATTAATTTCATTCCAACTATTTTTAATCCTTTTTTTTCAAATCGTGATAAAATTTCACCAATCAAACTTCTATTTACTGCATCTGGTTTAATTATAATTACTGTTCGTCTTACCATAAAACCACCTAATAATTTAAAATATAAAATTTGTATTTCTCCATTAAATTAATTGTTAAATAAATTAAATTGATTAATTTAGTATTATCTAAATTAATCAAATATTTAATTATTCTTTTTTTACTACTTTTTTAGATTTATCTTTTGATGTTCCTTTTGATGCAATCAAGGTTTGTTTTAATTTATTATATGCATCAGTCCATTTTACTTTAACAGGTTTTCTTTTTAATTCAATTAAATTTTTTTCACATTTACCTGAACAAAAATAAAATACTGTTCCATCTTTTTTTGCATAGATTTTTCCAGAACCTTCTTTTAAATCCTTACCACAAAAACTACATTTTACCATTTTTTTCACCTCACTACGCTAGTGATTAGACAAAAGAAATTTATGATTTAATTTCTTTTGCTTCTCTTTCTGTATCTAATAATATTATTATATCCCCTTTTCTAATTGTTCCAAGAGTGTTTCTTCTTTTTATTCTTCCTTTTTCATATCCATCAAGGATTTTGCAAAGAATTTGAGTAATTTCTCCATGAACACCAGTTGTTTTTACTACTTCTACAACTTCTGCAGGAGTTCCTCTATCATCAGCCATTTTCAATCAACCCCTTTATTTACTTAATTCATTTAATTTTGCTGCTAAATCTTTTATATCATTTTCAGCAGGAGATTCAATTATTGCAATTGCTGATGTAGTCATTCTTAATTTTGATTTTTCGCCAAGTTCTTTTTTTGTTGCAATGTATGAGTAAGGAATATTTTTTTCTTTACATAAAATTGGTATGTGCATTACAAGTTCTACTGGAGATACATCTTCAGCAATAACAACTAATTTTGCAGTTCCTCTTTCAATTGCTTTTGTTACTTCGTTTAAACCTGCTTTAATTTTTCCTTTAGCTGATTTTTCAACGATTTCTGCTGTTCTAGCTCTTAATTCACTAGTTAATTCAAATTTTACATATTCTGCCATGTTGTACACCTCCACAAACTGCTCATTTAAATCAATTGACTTAAACGACACCTGTTTCATCGGCAGAAACAAGATATTATAATAAAATTTGGATTAAAAAGGTTTAAAAATGATTGGAATTAATCCAATGATTAAAATTTTAGTTAGGTGGATTATTTTTTAAGTATGGATAACCATCATTTTTTGATGAATCAATTGCCCAAATATTTGAAAAATCCCAATTTACAAAAGTTGATTGTTGCAACATTTCTTGTGTTGTTTTACCAGTCCCACCAGCAGAAATTGTTTTAGTTGAAGTGTTAATATCCCAGTAAGAATTTGTTACAGACCCATAATTTCTAGCACCAATTAATCCACCAACACTATAACCATTACTATCAATTAAACTTCTATAATAAGTGTTAGTTAAACTAGATAAATTACTTAAACCAATAAATCCCCCAACAAAAGAACAATTTTTATTACATACAACTGTTGCTTGTACAAAAGAATTATTAATAGTTGAATTATAACTATCTCCAATAAACCCACCAGCAATACCTTTCCCATAAATTGTACCTATAAAAAAAGAATTGATCACACTTGCAAAAGAACTACTCCCAATAAAACCACCAACACTTCCAGAAACAACAGAATCTTTAATTGAAACAATACCTCTAGAAGAACTATCCCTGATTCCACCATAATTTGAATAACCAACAAGTCCCCCAACAGCCCCTGTGCCAGATACTTGTCCAACAAAACTAGTAGATTTTAATCTATGCGCAGTATGTTCGCCAATTAAACCTCCCACATTTTTTTCACCATTAATAACTCCTGTTGAATTAACATTTATTATATACGCTTCTGATGCAACAGATCCTGCTAAACTACCAACATCATTTTTACCAGTTACATTAAAAGAAATTAAATTAAAATCAAAAATATTGGGCAAAGATAAATTATAATCTAAACTAGAAAATTTTGCATGATGTACTACCCCAAATAATCCAATGTAATTTTGATCAGGTAAATTAACTGTTAAATTTTTTATAGCATGATTTTGACCATTAAAAATTCCATTAAAAGGATTAGTCATAGTTCCAATTGGAGTAAAATTTGAAAATGATGAACAATCAATATCATTCATTAAAATATAATTTCCATCAAGTTTACTTTGAATATTTTGTAATTCAGTACAATTTGTAATTGGAATTACATTTGATTCATTTTCACATTTTGGCGCCCATGAAGTATAATTTGATGAATTACTATGAATTATATAGGCTTCTAAATTGCTCACTTTTTCATTACAACTAATTCCTTCACAATGAGGAGATCCAGTTGAACCAAAAATTGAAGAAACATAAGTTGCCGATGATTCCCATAAATTATTAGATCCAAATTTACTAATTACTGTCCCAGTAATATTAATGTCTTCTAAGATTTTTCCAAAAGTATAATTTTCATAACATTTAGGAGTTGTTAAAAAGACATTTGACCGTCCATCTAAAGCAATTGTTTTTGTAGTAATAGGGTTTGTTCCAGTATAAACAATATTCTCAATTAATTTATTTATGTCTGAATATTTATCTAAATCACAACTTGGAATGATTACCCAAAATGGATCACCTGCACTAAGATAATATGAATTAGCACCACTTCCACAATTCCCATTTTTATCCCATCCAAATAAAGTCTTAGTAAATGTACAAGTGTTATCTCTAATACCATTAATATCAACAATTAAGATTTTTGTTTCATACCCAAAGTTAGCAAAAACTGAACTAACTGGAATTGAGGCATTCAAAGGATAAGACAACAGATAATATTTTGTTGTACCATTATTAACACATACATTAAATAAACTACAATCCATTTCAACTGGAATAGAATACTGTATTCCATTAAATTCAAGTACAAAAATAAATTTTAAAACTGAAGAAGAATCACCACAATAACTCATAATATTTAAATCACTAATAGAAACGGTATTAGAATCAAAAGAATCAACTATAATATTAAGATCGTTATAAGAGTTATTTTCACTTACTACTTTAACAATAACAATTTGATTATCAGAATTATTATTCACATCAACTGCATAATTATCATTAATAGAAAATTCAACTTTATCTAATCCAACTGTTTTAAGTTCTAACTCGCCAGCCAAGTCATCAAATTTATTGAACAAATCTTTTGCATCATCATCATTATTTTGTACAACATCCTTGCCTGAATCAATAGATGTGATAACAACCCCTATAATAATTGCTGCAACTAAAACAGCAACACCAATAATAAGCAAATATTCTAAAGAAGCTTGTGCATAATTAGATTTAGACATATTAAATGAATGAATATATTGTATAAAAAGGTTTTGCTTAATCAATTAATCAAAGATATATTTAAATAGATTTTAATATATTAACATATTATGAGACCTATAAATAAATCACATTCAAGTCCAAAAAAGACAACTCTTAAAGAAAGAGCTTTAAAATTAAAACAATTTTTAAAATTTACTAGAGGCACCAAAAGACCTCAACCAATTACAACAAAAACTTCACCAACAGATACTAGTCAAGTAAGAAAAGAAGAGTTAACTAAAAAACAAAAGTTTATTAGAGGTACTAAAATAGCAGGAGCTAGTTTAGCAGTAGCTGGAACATTAACATTTGGTGGATTAAAAATAAATCAAGTTAGACAACAAAATACTGCCAGAGAAAGACTATTTATTGAACAAGTAGCACATACTCAAAACATAGCTAAAATGAGTGAAAGAGAACAAAAAAATTTGTATAAAAGTTGTAAATTATTAAATTTAAATCCAACAAATCAAGTTCATGCAGGAATAATAAAAAAATTAATTTGGATTCAAGAAAAATTAAAATCAAGTGATCCGACTATTTCAATAAGTAGAATTCTTTTAACTGCAAAACTAGGTACTAGTGAAGCTAATAAAACTTTTAAAATTACACAAGTAAATTGGAGATTAAATTCTACTAAAGAAACAATTAGACAATATGAAAATACATTAAAAACAAGTACGGGGCTTGAAAGGCAAAGACTCCAAAGAGGATTAGATGGAGAAATATTTAAAGAAGCAAGATTAAAAAATATATCATTCACATTAAACAGTTTAGAAAGAAATCTTACTGATCAAGAATTAAATGAATTTTTTAAAGCAATAAAACCAGTTAATAGACACGATTTAGAAAAATTAAATTAAATGTGTGAAAAAACACAATAAACTTTTTCAGTAGTTAATTTTTCAATATTAACAAATCCTATTCCATTTAATTGTATTTCATTTCTTTCTTGTTCTTTTAAAATTGAAATTGTAGATAAGCCTGATTTTGTTTTTCCATCAGACATTAATACATCAACATCAATTGCACTTCTTATCCAGTCAATTGATTTTATATCTTTTATTTTTTCATATGAAATAAAATTTGATGAAACACTAAATTCATTCACATCATTTATTTTTATGTTGAATGCATTTCTTAATCTGTATTTTTCATTTGGATTAAATTCTTTTGATTCGTTTTTATTTATTAAAAATTTTTGAATTGGTGAAGTAATATTTATTTTTTCCCCATTGTTTTCAATTGTTCCATTTATACAATTTATTATTTCAATTTCAGCTGCTTCTTCAAAAAAAGGATATTGGTTAACTTGACCTAAAAATTGTTTATTAAAAGCTGCAATCATATCCATTTCAATTTTTACTTCACTTATTCCAATTCCACAAGCATTAATTATTTTTCGAATAGTCTCAGGTAAAATTCCTCTTCTTTTAAATGCTTTTATTGTTGACATTCGCGGATCATCATATCTAAGTATGCCTTCTTTTTCCATAATTATTTTCATTTTACTTTTACTTAACACCATGTCACCAAGTTTAGAAATTTTTCCATGATACATTGTGTGAGGATAAGTCCAGTTAAAATAAGAATATAATATTTTTTGTTTTTCTTCATTTGCAATATGTTCTTGTCCTCTAATTATAAAATTAATATTCATGTCATGATCATCAACTGCACTTGCAAGATTGTATGACGGCCAAACATGTTTGTCATGTGTTGAAACATTCGGGTGTTTTGTTGGATCATCAACTACTTTTGCAATCCAGTAATCTCTTAAACTTGAATCTTTACTTGTTAAATCTGTTTTTAATCTTACTACGGCTTGTCCTTCTTTTATTTCATGATTAAGCATTCTTTGCCATTCTTTTTTTTGTTCATCGATTGATTTTTCTCGACAAGGACAAGGTTTACTTTTCCAAATTAAATCTTTCCAAACTTCTCCTTCACAAGAGCAAATATATGCTTGGTTCATTTCAATTAGTCGTTCTATAATTTCATAATATCTATTTAGATGATCTGATTGATTTGATACACTGTCAATTTTTATCCCAAGCCAATTAAAATCATTAAGAAATTCTTGATACATTTCTTTTTCTGGAATTTTTACTTTTGGATCAGTATCATCAAAACGCATGATATATTTTCCACCATATTTTTTTACATATTCATCTGTTAAAATGTATGGTCTTGCGTGTCCAAAGTGCATTGCCCCCGTTGGACAAGGTGCAGAACGAGTAATTAATTTCTCTCCTTCTTTTAACCAATTTAATTCAGGCAAAGTTTTTTCTTTTTCCACTTGTTTTAATTCAAAACCACTTTCATTAAATTTATTATATTCATTTTCTAAGTCTGTTTCATTTAATGAATTTACTTTATCCACTTCTTCTTTTATACTAGGCATTGCTTTTGATAAATCAACTTCTGGAAAAAGTGCTTTTACTTTACCAACAACAGCACCAATTTGTGCTTTACTTTTGTGTTCAAATGCATTTTTTATAGCATACTTATAAGCTATTTTTTTAACTTCAATAAAATCAATTTC